>NZ_KV917368.1:2799573-3099573 GCF_002019605.1 Alkalihalobacterium alkalinitrilicum
GCGCTAACATTACACTACGCAACGGTAATCACCACCATTTTAATGGAGTTTACATTTCAATTTGCAAATCCTGGTCTTCAAATAAATCATCTAGGGAACTTAGGGAACCGTCTTCTTCAACTTGGTGGAGTGACAATTTTCCTTTGGTAATCGTCATTTCAACAAAGCAATTCCAACAATAATATTGATTTGTTCCTATTTTACCGATATCTTTACAATTACAGTTTGGACATTGCATGATAGGGTCTCCTCTTTTTTATAATTGAACAACAAGAATGTCTTTGCCAATTGTTAAAGGATAATCGGTTTTTACGACTTTACGCCCTTCTTTAATATCAGCAATTAGACCTTCTGTTACTTCATACCCTACAATCGTGCCCAATTCTTCCATAAAATATACATCTTCTACCAAACCTAGCTTTTCACCCTCACTCGTAAGCAATGGCCTCCCTGCAAGCTTTTCCTTCCCTTGCTTTAGATGATGTTCGTTCTCTTGTTTATGATATACAGTTATATCTTTCATATCATGAACCATTAGGCTTTCATGCCCAAACCCTGTAATGGTATCAATCGGTACGAATAGATGGCGATTAAACCAACCTTTTTTATCAACGACTATGCCTTTAACCACCCCGTGATCATTAAGCAACAAATCATTAACAATCCCTAGTTCCTCACCTGTCTTTGCACAATAAAGTGACCGTCCACAAATAGTTGCAAATGTTCGCAAAGGACCTCCTCCTCTCGAACAGTTATAGTGTTTGATGTTTGGCTTGTTTTCATCCTGGTTTCATGTTACCAGTGCTTCCTTAAGCTTATCGCAAAGCATGGAATTTCTAATATGCTCATCCTTTTGTTCAATCGCTTGAAAAAGGGCGTCATGCTCTCCACATAAAATTAAATACTGTTTAGCTCGGGTAACTCCCGTATAAATTAAATTACGCCTTAGCATTCGAAAATATCCTTTTACAACGGGCATAATTACAATTGGAAATTCACTTCCTTGGGCTTTATGAATTGAAGAACAATACGCATGGGTGATTTGGCTTAAATCTTTTTTGTTATAAACAACTTCTATTCCATCAAAAGAGATAACGATTTGATCCATTTTTTCTACATTTTCTTTTGCATAAATAATGGCTACAATTTCGCCACGGTCCCCATTAAATACCTGTTCATCAGGATTATTCATGAGCTGAAGTACAACATCACCTTTGCGATAAACTATATCGCCAAATTCGATTTCTCTTCGTCCTTCCACTGCTGGGTTCACAAGATTTTGCAATTCAACATTTAACCGTTCTATTCCTGCATTCCCTCTATACATCGGTGCTAGGACTTGAATATCTTTTGGTGTGTAGCCTTTCTTTATAGCATTTATATAGACTTTTTCAATAACTTGTATAACTTGGTTTTGAGTACAAGGAAAAAATCGCCGGTCTGCTTTCGCTTCTTTTAAATCATTTGGTAACGTACCGTCTTTAATTTCATGGGCGAGTTTAATAATCGAAGAACCCTCTTCTTGTCGATATATATCCGTCAATTCAACAACCGGTATGGCCTTGGATCGTAATAAGTCACTCAAAACTTGGCCAGGACCAACGGAAGGAAGTTGATCTTGATCTCCAACTAAAATCACTTGCATATGATCAGGAATCGACTTGAACAATTGATTGGCAAGCCAAATATCAACCATAGATACCTCATCAACAATCAGTAGATCTCCCTCTAGCTGCTCATATTCGTTTTTTTCAAACCCGCCATTACCACCTTTCCAGCCTAAGAGACGATGAATGGTTAAAGACGGAAGACCTGTAGCTTCTCCCATTCGTTTCGCTGCTCTTCCCGTAGGAGCCACTAACAAAACAGGAAAAGGATCCCCTGCCTGATAATTGCTTGGCTCGAGCGTAACTCCATGAAGCTTAGCATAAATTTCTACAATTCCTTTAATTACCGTCGTTTTCCCTGTCCCTGGTCCTCCTGTTAAGATCATAATTGGAGAGGACAAAGCTGTTTCAATCCCTGTTTTTTGCGAATCTGCATACTCCATTTTTAACGTCTCTTCTAATTCACCTAATGCGGTTAGAAATTCAGATTCAACAAACTGCAAAGGCTCTTCTCGATTAACGAGACGTTTAATATTTGTCACTAAACCCTTTTCCGCAAAAAATAATGTTTTTAAGTATATTCGTTCATCTTCAATGACGATTTTTCCTTCTTCATCCATTATGATCAAAGCATTCTCTACTTCTTCAGCTAATATTGGTGTTGAAGATGTCGACAATAAATTCGTTACCTCTTCCACCAATTCATCTTTGGCTAGGTAGACATGACCTTGCTGATTACTTAATTCATTTAAGCAATAATGACAACCTGCTTGAATTCGATCCGAGTGAATCCCTGAAATCCCAATCGCTTCGCCAAGTAAATCTGCTCTTTTAAATCCAATCCCTTCAACATCTTGGATCAATTGATATGGATTGTTCTGAATTACATCAAGCGTTTGTTGTTTATAGACTTGATATATTTTGATCGCAAGTTCTATACCGAAACCATATTTAGATAAAAATAGAATAACTTGTTCAATTCCTTGATGTTCAACAAGTTGATTATAGATTAACGTTCGTTTTTCTTCCGTTAGTTTTGGAACTTTGTCCAATATGGAAGGATCTTCAAGTATTAATGTAATGACACGTTCACCTAACGTCTTTACTATGGACTCTGCGGTTTTTTTACCGATCCCTGGAAAACGATCACTAGATAAATACTGAATAATGCCTTGAGCGGTTTGTGGGATATCACGTCGAAATTGTTCCACCACATATTGAAGGCCAAATTTCGGATGATCATGGAGCCTTCCGGTGAAAATGTAGACGTCTTGAGGTTCGATTTTCGGTAGAGTACCAACAACCGTAATTTGTGGATCCTCTATTTCTTCTGTAGACTTCAGCACTTTCACAGCCGCGACTGTATAAAAATTTTCTTCATTATGAAAGATAATATGAGTGACCTCTCCCTTTATATAAGGAGATTGGTCCTCGAATCCTTGGTTCTCCATCCATCTGCCTCCTATTGTGTTAGCAGTTCCTCCATTTTCTTTTTACCGTTTCCTGCTAGGAGATGATCTGGTTGTATTTCAAGTGCTTGTTCAAAAGCTTCTAATGCTTTTTGGGGTTCATTTTTATATGCATGAGCAACACCAATATTAAAAAAGGCATCCGCATGATTTTTATCATGAACCACGACTTCTTCAAATTGCTTCATTGCCTCATCAATTTGTTCAAGCTGAGCTAAGCACAGTCCATATTGAAAACGAGCATCTAAGTCGGTTGGATTCATTTCTAATGCTGTCTGGAAATGAACCAAGGCATGACTTAATTGACCTAACTGATAGTAACTCATTCCAATCATAAAATACACATCTGCTTCCTTCAGTTCGTTTTGGGTTGCTTGATTGAACATTTCAATCGCATCTTCAAACTTTTCCAATTGATAAAATGCATTTCCTGCTCCATAATAAGCAGTCCCCGCCTTAGCATCAAGGCCAATTGCTCGTTCAAAAAAGATGATCGATTTCTCAAGCTCACCAACTATCGCTAATAGATTTCCAAAGTTAACAAATCCAACTGGATCATTGGGATTCGCTTCAATTGCTTGATTAAAATGGGATGCTGCTTTCTCATAATCTCTTTCTTGCATCGCTTGTAGTCCAAGTTGTATGTAATCGTTCATTGTATTTACCTTCCTTATCGTTAGTTATTTATAGTATAACAAAGAAGTTAAAAAAGGCACTGTTACTCTAACCATAACAATCTCAAAGTTCAACAATGCCTTTTTCATTTTTGTTATCAATATTTTAACACTTGTGCCACTCTTCCTACCAAAGATATAGGGGATCCCCTTTATTTTAGATGGCTTTCAAAAGTTGGAAATTAGGTAGAATTTATACCTAGACACATAGAAAAGGAGAACCTTAAGATTAAAGTTCTCCCTCATCTGTCAAAATAACATCTATCGTCCCACCACCGATACATACTTCTCCATTATAAAAGACGACGGCTTGACCTGGTGTGACCGCTCGTTGTGGTTCATCAAAAATCACTTTCACTTTTTGATCAGGAAGTGGGATCACCGTTACACCTTGGTCAGGTTGACGATAGCGGAATTTCGCTGTACATTTGAATGGCTCTGTCGGTTGAATTGGACTAATCCAATTCAAATGAACACCTAGTAATCCTAAAGAATACAAACCAGGGTGATGATATCCTTGTCCAACATAGAGAATATTTTTCTCAATATTTTTCCCGATAACAAACCAAGGCTCACCTGCTCCACCTATTCCTAACCCTTGACGCTGACCTAATGTATAGTACATCAGACCATCATGTTTTCCTTTGACTTCACCGTCTAATGTTTGCATATCACCAGGTTGGGCTGGTAAATACGAGCTTAGAAATTCCTTAAAGTTTCGTTCACCGATAAAACAAATACCTGTACTATCTTTCTTTTTCGCTGTCGCTAAATTGGCCCTTTCAGCAATTTCTCGAACTTCTTTTTTCTCCATATGTCCGATTGGGAACATCGTCTTTGAAAGTTGATCTTGACTTAAAGCATTTAAAAAATACGTTTGATCTTTATTTTCATCTAGACCGCGTATTAATTTATGTTCACCTTCACGAAATTCAACACGTGCATAATGTCCTGTTGCTACATATTCCGCACCTAGCGTTAGCGCATGATGCAAAAAGGCTTTAAATTTAATTTCCTTATTACACATTACATCTGGATTAGGTGTACGACCAGCACGGTACTCGTCAAGAAAATACGTAAAAACTTTATCCCAATACTCTTTTTCAAAGTTCACTGCATAGTATGGAATTCCAATTTGATTACATACTTTTATAACATCGTTATAATCTTCTGTAGCGGTACAAACTCCATTTTCATCAGTGTCATCCCAATTTTTCATAAAAATCCCGATAACATCATAGCCTTGCTCTTTTAAAACAAGTGCTGTAACGGATGAATCAACTCCACCACTCATTCCTACAACGACACGGGTATTTTCTGGTTTATTTTCTAGTTGTCTATTCATACTACTCACCACCTACAAAGCTAAGGCCTCTTCAGATTATAGTGATGTAATTCTTTTCACAATTTTTACTGTTTCCTTAGCCGCTTTCTCTATATCTTCTATTGTATTTCCATAACCAAAGCTAAAACGAACTGCTGATTTTGCCTTCTCATCACTATTAAACATCGCTGACAGGACATGCGACGGTTCAATTGATCCTGCTGTACAAGCAGACCCACTCGAAACTGCAATTCCTGCAAGATCTAAATTCACAAGAAGAGATTCAACATTGACTCCTTTAAAACTTACATTTAACAAATGTGGTAAAACCTCAAGTTCATGCCCATTAACAGAAAAATCTATTTCACCTTCACGAAAAATCGACAACATTCGTTCACGAAAGTGGAGGTAACGCTGCATTTTTTCTTCAGCTTCTTTAATAGCAATTTTTGCAGCTTCTGCAAAACCGACGATACTCGCCACATTTTCCGTCCCAGCTCTACGTTTTCTTTCTTGTTCGCCACCGTACAATTGAGGCTTAAGATCATAACTTTTCTTTGCATATAAAAAGCCGATCCCTTTTGGTCCATTTATTTTGTGAGCGGAAACCGATAGAAAGGTGATCGCTAATTGCTCAACATCAATCGGAATCGTTCCATATGCTTGAACTGCATCCGTGTGAAAAGCGATACCTTTTTCATATAAGTATTCACCTATTTCCTCAATAGGCTGAATCGTGCCTACTTCATTATTACCGTACATGATCGAAACAAGGATTGTATCAGGACGGACCGTTTCCTTCAGGTCATTTAAAGAAACCTTTCCTTTATCATCAACTGGAAGATAAGTTACTTCAAACCCTTCTTCTTCTAATGATTTGCACGTATGAAGAACGGCATGATGTTCAACCGTTGATGTTATAATATGGTTACCTTTAGCTTTATTTTTTAGCGCATAGCCAATGATCGCCATATTATCAGCTTCTGTCCCACCACTAGTAAAAATTAATTCATCTGGATGAGCGCCTATCGTTTGGGCTAAAGATAAACGAGCTTCATCTAAAGCATGCCTCGTTCTACGGCCATAGCTATGGATACTAGATGGATTACCGAAATGGTCTGTAAAATATGGCATCATCGCTTCTAATGCATTTGGATGCATCGGCGAAGTCGCTGCATGGTCTAAATATATTAAATTCAATTATTACACCTACTTTTACTTTCACTTGTTGTAACTACCTTTTTATAAAGGTTTAAAAAGAAGGACAAAAAGAGCCGAGAAGATCAAGGCGGCGAAGCTGTGAGTACTGCAGCGTATGCTTTTAATACGTGAGGAACGCAACAGCAAGCCAACGAGCTACCACAGGACGTGGGGAACTTAGTCGAAGTTCTGCTACCGACCGCTATTTTTCCCAGACTTTCTGAACTACCTCTTAAATGTAGAACATATAATATTCCTGATTACCTTCACCCTTATATTCCGCTAAATCTTGAAGAGTAGTATTATCTAATACATCTTTCACTGCATCGCGAATTTTTATCCACAGATCTCGTTTCGCTGGCTCTTCATCATCAAGTACTTCAACTGGACTGATTGGTCCTTCAAGAACACGAATAATATCACCTGCTGTAATTTCTATTGGTTCTTTTGCAAGCATATACCCACCGTAAGCTCCTCTTACCGATTTTACAAGCATTGCATTTCTTAGTGGTGCAATTAATTGCTCAAGATAATGTTCCGATAAATTATGATCCTTCGCAATCGACTTTAGTGAAATCGGCCCTTCACCGTATTTCTTCGCTAACGCCATCATGATGGTCAACCCGTAACGTCCTTTTGTCGAAATCTTCATTATTAACCCCTCTTTCTATCAGTCGATCTACTAATCGTTGACATTGTGGTAGTGTTACGCCTACAACACTTCCAATTCCAAAACAAAAAATTAATGTACCTATAAATACAGGGCCACCTAATAACCAACCTGATGTAAGAACAACGAT
The DNA here is from genome assembly GCF_002019605.1 of Alkalihalobacterium alkalinitrilicum. Lineage (NCBI taxonomy): Bacteria > Bacillati > Bacillota > Bacilli > Caryophanales > Bacillaceae > Alkalihalobacterium > Alkalihalobacterium alkalinitrilicum. Next base: position 2,806,648 of record NZ_KV917368.1, read on the forward strand.
TTCCATTGCACTTCGAACCCACTGTACTTTAATTTTTGTTTTTTTCGTTATAGCTAACATAAGGCTATCTCTAGGACCTGCCCCACAGTTTGGTGCAATATAAAGTCCCATACCATAACCAATAATAATAATCCCACTTACAAGCATAATGAGCTTACTAATAAAGGATTCAGGTGTTGTTAGAAAAAATAAAAAAATATCAATAAACACTCCAACTAGCACCATATTAACAAACGCACCTAGTTGGGGCCATTCTTTTGTCAATAAAGTTGTTACACCAATGATGACAAAGCCCATAATTATTGACCACGTACCGATCGTTAACCCTAGCTGAGCTGTAAGTCCGATATGAAGGACATCCCACGGTGCACTGCCAAGATCAGCTTTTATCATTAACGCAATTCCGAATGACATGATCACTAACCCTAGCATAAAAATTCCCCAGCGTAAGCCTAGATTCTTTTTTCTCCAATCCATACGCTCATCTTTGTTCATATCCAATTCCTTCTCTCGCTATACTCTGCTGTAACCAGCTGTAACCCTAAATTCTTTGCCATTATAGCACGAATTGGCTTTTATTTCACTTTAAGAAGTTTAATTTCTTTAGGGGAGTAAAGGATAGAAAAGACGTCTATTTTCACCAATTGTTGGCGATACATCGTATCTTTCTATGCATCCGAAGAGGTTTAACTATTTTTTAGTTCATGTATTCGTTTATATAGTTGTGCTAATCGTTTTTCTTGTCCACTTTCTTTTGGTTTATAGTACGTTTTTTCTTGTAAATGATCAGGTAAGTACTGCTGCTTCACCCAACCCCCAAAATTATGTGGGTATTTATAATCTACACCTCGCCCTAAATCCTTTGCCCCTTTATAGTGAGCATCCTTTAAATGATCAGGTACTTCACCGATATTGATAGAACGAACATCCGATATCGCTTGATCTAATGCTTTGTATGCACTATTGGACTTAGGCGAAAGACAAAGTTCAGTCACAGCAACAGCTAATGGAATTCTCGCTTCAGGTAAGCCTAGACGTTCTGCGGATTGGATCGCAGACAAAACCATTTGTGGCACTTGACTGTTAGCCAAACCAACATCCTCCCAGGCCGTAACAAGAAGCCGTCTACAAATCACATCTAAATCTCCTGCTTCAATTAACCGAGCTAAATAATGGAGAGCTGCATCGACGTCTGAACCTCTCATGCTTTTTTGAAAAGCACTAATAATATTATAAAAGTGATCGCCCTTTTTATCGTAATGTAAGCTTTTCTTTTGCAGACACTCTTTAATAATATCTAATGTAATTGAAATTTGATCATCTTCATTAGGATCTGTTGATAATACCGCGATTTCTAAGCCATTAAGTGCTGAACGAATATCACCGCCACAATGTAGAGCAAGTTCATCTAAGACACCCTCTTCAATCAAAAGATCCAGTTTGCCAAACCCCTTTGCTTCATCATGTAATGCTCTTTCTAATACATCTTTTATTTCTTCTGCTTGTGGATAGGTTAATTCTAAGATTGTACAGCGTGATTTGATAGCATTATTGATTTCAAAATGCGGGTTTTCAGTAGTTGCACCAATAAGGATAATAAGTCCACTTTCTAAATATGGAAGCAAAAAGTCTTGCTGACTTTTATTAAATCGATGAACTTCATCAACGAATAAAATTGATTTACCGAGTAGTTTCGCTTCTTGTACGACAGCTTCCATCTCTTTCTTTCCTGAAGAAACTGCGTTAATTTCATGAAAAGGTAATGAAGTCACTTGGGCGATTACATTCGCAATTGTTGTTTTTCCCGTTCCAGGAGGGCCGTATAAAATAATCGATGATAACCGATTCGATTTTATCATTCGTTGAAGTAATTTCCCTTCACCGACAATATGCTTTTGTCCGACAATTTCCTCTAATGTAGTCGGTCGCATTCGGTAAGCAAGTGGCTCTCTAAAATAATTCTCCACTAATATCAACTCCATGTTTCCAGGTTAAACTAATCTATGATTCTCTATTTCAATCGTCACTTATATCCATTTTTAACGTTTAAAGCAACTTTCAACTATAGAGTGCTGATTATGATAATAGTTCTATTATATATACTATACCGTTTCACTTTGCAAATGAGCGAACTCCAATTCGCTTTTTTTATTTATATGGATAGTCGTCGTTATTGTTTTTCTGTGTAACCCTAGTATTTTTTAACATTGAATGTATATATCCTAGATTTCTTGGAAATAGTAGTAGTAAATTTCACTAAAATATGAATTTACTTATAAACCAAGAAAGATAAGGAGATGGTATGATGAAAGTTCGCCAAGATGCATGGTCACACGAAGACGATGTTCTGCTAGCAGAAACAGTATTACGACATATTCGAGAAGGGAGCACTCAATTAGTTGCTTTTGATGAAGTTGGTGATGAATTACATCGAACGTCTGCAGCATGTGGATTTCGCTGGAATGCAGTTGTACGCCAAAAATATGTAGATCAAATTAGAGAAGCTAAAAAGGAAAGAAAAGAACGCAAAAGAGCCGTTGCCTTTGCGACTAATCGTAGACCCGTTCGAAATGCAACCTTATATTATCCTAGTGTTACTACTGCACAACCTTTAAATCTAGATAATTTAGACATTGAAACCGTTATTTCATATCTTCGTTCTCTGACTACAAACCAACTACCAGCCGATCATTTGAAAAAAGAGAATGAAAAACTTTTAAAAGAAAATCTTGAGCTATTAACGCAAAATAAAGAGCTTGAAACAGAACTAAAAACAATTAAAGAGGAGCACCAAACGATTGAAGAGGACTATCAATCACTCATTCAAATTATGAATCGTGCAAGACGCATGGCTATTTTACAAGAAGAAGAGCCTTTATCTAACGCTACATTCCGTATGGATAAAAACGGAAATTTAGAAAAAGTCGCAAAATAAAAGCAACAGAACCTACTTCTGTTGCTTTTTTTCTTTATATTTATCTTCTTTAGGGAAAGAGTCGTATTTATCTAATTCTATCATTCCAACCAAGAGGACTCCTTCCTCAAAAATACGGTAGAATTTTAGGTGGGAGGTGAATTGGCAGTTTTAAGGACTATGTTTTTTATGCCTTTTTTGGTAAAATAATTTTTGTGGAACATACGTTTGGAGGTAAGACCAAAATGACAACCTACAAAACTATGCAAATCTGGGTTAAAAACGGTCATCGGATCCATCCTTACTTTACTGAAATGTGTCAAAACGCAAAAAAATTGTATAACTCGACCCACTTTTATATTCGTCAGATTTTTACTGGACTCACGCAAGAAAAAGAATTACACTCTCTTCAAACAGGAGTTTTAGATACGTTACAAAAGCATTTCCCTAGGATGAATGATAACCAACTTCTAGCGTATCAAAAGAAATTAGCGAAAGAAAAAGCGAAACCTGTGGAAAAACAAAAAGAAATCAAATGCAATTTATTTAAAGGGCCATCAAAAGAGAAACCTTGTGTTGATTACAATTTACTAGATGCTCTTTTTAAATCGATGGCTCTACATGATTATCGGTCCATGCCTACTCAAAGTAGCCAAGGAATCATGAAAATAGTGTTTCAAAATTGGAAATCGTTTTACGCAAGCTTGAAAGAATACAAGATGAACCCTACTAAGTTTAAAGCAAGACCAAGAATTCCTGGTTACAGTCGTGCGAAAGAGAAAGAGGTTTCATTCTCGAACCAAGATTGTGTAATAAAAGAAAATAAATTTTTGAAATTTCCCAAAACAAAGGAACGATTAAACATTGGGAAATTAGGTTTCACTGAAGGGAAACTGAAACAGGTGCGTGTCATCCCAAAGTATGGTCATTATGTAGTGGAGTTAATTTTCGAAGTTCGTACGGAACAAGGTATGAAACCAACGAAAAAGCGTTTCATGTCTGTTGATTTTGGTATTGATAACGTTGCAACCATTGTCACCAACACAGGTCGAATACCTGTATTAGTGAAGGGCAAAAACATCAAATCTGTTAATCAACGCTACAACCAATTAAAAGCTCATTTTATAGGTATTCTTCGTCAAGGGAAAAATCCAAACGAAGGTCCCTTTACTTCCAAGCAGTTAGAACAAATCAATAAAAAACGTTTTAATCAAATCAAAGATTTGTTTCATTGTCTAGCTCCAGCACCCAGCGACTATCGAGACTTCCCTCACCTCCGTACGATAAGTCAACATCGACTCACTAGCGTTCTTCGTGTTTCCTTTATCTCCTACGGCTTAGTCCAGTCCGTACGTCGCTAAACGGGCGCTTGCGCTTTTCGATAAAGCGAGCCACCAAATCGAGAAAATCGCCTTAGAGGAAGATGTTGATACCATCATCATCGGCCAAAACAAAGAATGGAAACAACATTCGAATATGGGTAAAAGGAACAACCAATCATTCACAGCGATACCACATAGCTTTTTAATTCAGATGATAAAATACAAAGCTGAAAAACATGGAATTAAAGTCATCGTAAACGAAGAATTGTATACATCAAAAGCAAGCTTCTTAGATCATGACGAAATCCCCGTTTACGGAGAAGTTGATTCGAAAAAATCATTTTCGGGTAAGCGTATTAAGCGCGGACTTTATTGTTCGAAAAACGGAACCATTATTAATGCTGATGTGAATGGTGCGGCCAATATTATGAGAAAAGTGTTCCCTAAAGCCTTTAATGAACCGTTTACTAGTGTTCAAACTTTATTGCAACCCATAACGCTGGTGATTAAATAAAAGTAATCCCAAAGGCAAGACCAATGGGATAGCGGGGTTGGGTGTTTTCAGCACACCAATGTGTCAACTCCACTGGTGGTTAATCGTCATCGTCAAAGTCGATACCCTAGAAACCCCCACTTCAAATCCTAAAAGAATTAAGTGGCGGGAGTATTCATTTATCTTCTATTATAATGTACGTTGCTTTAACAGGACCATGAACACCGACCACTAAGTTCATCTCGATATCAGCACTGTTACTAGGACCTGAAATAAAGTTTACACAAGAAGGAACTTTCCCTGTTTCTTCTTGAAGCTTATGAATATAGTGTGTTGCTTGTGTCATACGGGGTACAATCGTACTTTTCGGAATGAGTGCTACGTAATACTGTGGTAACAAACTCACCGATCTTCCTTTTCCATTACCACTAAGTAAAACAACCGTTCCAGATTCAGCGAGTGTTATATCAGCGAATGTAATTCCGATATCCGCTCTTTCGGCTAATTTTATATTTTCTTCTCCGACATTAGTATCCCATATATGAACATTAGTTCCTGTTGTATTCACTTTTTCATAATATTGATCAATTCCGTACTCTGCAAAACGTGGGTCATCCCAGCTTACAATCGATTTTGCTCCGTAACGACTCACGACCTCAGCTAATACTTGAGTTAACGTTTCCGTTGTCGCCATAGCCACATCGGTATGAATACGAGTACATTGATCCTTTAACACAGCTAATAGTTCGTCTTGAGTAAAATCTCTATAAACTTCCCATTGTGGCTGATGTTTCCAGTTCGGACGAGTAACTGGCTTCGTTTGTCGTTGTCGACCTAAGCTTTGAGCAACTTGGTTCAGAAATTTTTCTTTGTTATGCACTGTTCCAGTAGTCATTAGTTCTTCTCCCCCTTCTCACGTTCCTTAAACCACTTACGGAAGCTTTGTTTGCTTGGTTCTGGGAAATCCCGAATATCGGTCCACGGTTTAATTGGTCCTGGTCCTTTCGTTACTTTCCCTTCTTTTGAGAAAGGTCCCATCATCGACGGAGCTACTTTCGATCCCATGTTATACAACTTTGGTGAGCTTGCTGCCATAGCAAAGCCTTTCATTGCTAACTTTTCACCAAAACCACCTTTTCCTTGTTCTTCAACAATGTTACGACGATGTTTGACGAGTAAGTCGTGAAGTGGAATTTTTACTGGACAAGCTTCGGTACATGCTGCACATAAGCTAGAAGCGAAAGGAAGTTCTTTATAATCGTCATAACCACCTAGTAATGGTGATAATACTGCTCCAATTGGTCCAGGATATATGGAACCGTAAGAGTGACCACCGATATGACGATAGATAGGACAAACGTTAATACAAGCCGCACAACGAATACATTGAAGCGCCGATTGGAATTCCGTTCCCAATATGTTTGAACGGCCGTTGTCAACAATGACTAGATGGAATTCTTCTGGTCCATCAACATCGCCTGCATCTTTCGGTCCTGTTAACCCTGTAATATAACTTGTTAGCTTTTGTCCAACAGCACTTCGACATAACATACTAACTAAAATATCAAGTTCTTCCCACGTAGGAACAATTCGCTCCATCCCCATAACCGTAATTTGTGTTTTGGGAAGTGTTGTTGAAAGACGTGCGTTTCCTTCGTTAGTAACAAGTGAAATACTTCCTGATTCTGCTACAGCAAAGTTACAGCCTGTAATTCCGATATCTGCTTCTAAAAATTCCGCGCGAAGCTGTTCTCTTGCAAATAAAGCTAGTTCTTCAGGTTTGGATGATTTCGTGTATCCGCGTTTTTCTTGGAATGTATCTCTGATTTGATCTTTATTCTTGTGTAACGCAGGTGCGACGAGATGCGAAGGGGGGTCATGATCATCAATTTGAAGAATATACTCTCCTAAATCAGACTCGATTACTTCACATCCTAATGCTTCTAACGCTTGGTTCATGCTAATTTCTTCTGTAACCATTGATTTCGATTTAATAATTTTCTTGGCTTGTTTTTGTTTTGCAATATTCGTAATATACTCATTCGCTTCTTCTGCCGTTTGCGCAAAAAAGACATTTCCACCACGTTGAATGACATTATCCGTTAACTGTTCTAAATAATAATCTAAATTCTCAAGAGTATGTTGGCGAATTTCTTCAGCAAGGTTTCGCCACTCCTCCCAGTTTCCAAGCTCTTCTTGCGCTTCTAGTTTTTTATTTTTTAAACGTTCCTGAGCAGAAACCATCGCATTTCTCATAAACTCATTTTTTAGCCCTTTCTCGACTCGACCAAAAAATTGTTCATCACTAATTTTCATCGGCATTCAAATCACCACCTTACAATTTATTATTTTTTACTATTTAAAACCTGTGCAATATGCATCACTTTGATTGGTTTACCCTGACGTTCAATCCGACCACCAATATTCATTAAACAACCACAATCCGCCCCAATTAAAACTTCAGCTTCTGTTTCTTCGATATGTTCAATTTTTTCATTCACCATCTGCTCTGAAATTGGAACCATTTTAACTGAGAATGTTCCACCAAAACCACAGCACGTTTCTTTATTTGGTAAGCTAGCAAATTCTAACCCTTCGACATTTTCTAACAACTTCATCGGGGCATCTTTAACACCTAATAAACGAGTCATGTGACAAGATGTATGGTACGTTGCTTTTGTAGGTAACGATGCTCCCACATCTTCAATTTTTAGTACATCTACAATAAACTGTGTTAGTTCAAACGTTTTAGCTACTAACGCTTTCGCTCTTTCCTGCCACGCTTGATCGTCTTTAAAAAGGTGAGGATATTCATGAATCATAGAAACGCAAGAACCAGACGGCGATACCACATAATCAGATGAGGCAAACGTCTCGATCATATGCTTGGCAACATCCTTTGCTTCCTTATGATACCCACTATTGTATGCTGGTTGACCACAGCACGTTTGATTATCTGGAAATACAACTTCACAATTTAGACGCTCTAATATTTCGACCGTATCTTTTCCGACACCTGGATAGAAAACATCCGCTAGACAAGTTACAAATAATGATACTTTCATACATTTCATCCCCTTAGGTTATCTGGTCATCAGATGTGTATACTTATATCACTTACTTTAATAGGAATAGTAAAAACTTTCAAGCCCCACATTACATGTGGAGCTTGTCTTTTAATAATTTGAAATCCAAGTTTCACCAATTATGCTGCTATATCTTCTTTTTCAATTTTTCGGTTTTTTTCGCTTCCTTTATAAAAGGCAAAAATAGCAGCTACAATCACAATCATTACCATGAAAGTACCTAGATTATACCCAACTCCATTTATGAGAACAAAACCGATTCCTCCCGCAAAGATTACATAGAAGGCAGTAGGGATTAACGTCTTACGAATAATATTCCCTTCTTTACCGAGTAATCCAGCCGCAGCAGAAGCAGCAACGACATTATGAACACAGGTCATGTTTCCAGCAGCCCCGCCAACGGCTTGTAAAGCAATAATCGTTGATGCGGCTACACCGATATTTTCAGCTACACCGAACTGAAATAGTGAAAACATCATGTTACTAATGGTATTACTACCAGCAACAAATGCCCCTAATGCTCCAATCGTTGGAGCTACAGCAGGCCAGTTTTCACCTAATGCCACGGAAACAGTTTCGGCCAGAACCAGTGGCATACTACTATACCCCGAAGCATTTACACCTGAATTAATAAAGACTTGAACCATCGGCACAGCAAACAATAAGGCAGGTGCTGCACTTACAACTGTTCCGAACGATTCTTTTACCGCACGTCCATATGCTTTTGTATCCATTTTGTGCATAAAAAAGACAACAAATGAGACTAAGATTAAGATCGAACCTGGCAAATTTAAAGGAGGACTTGTAAATGTAATTGAAGTACCAAATACATCTGTCGCCGTAAATTTTGCTGCTTTTAACCAATCACCAAAAGGCAATGAATTCATTCGAGTCAACACAAGGACTACCCCTACGATTACGTAAGGTAACCATGACATAAATGGTGAAATTTTCTTTCCTACAGGTTGTGTAGATACTTTTAATTGACCTACCCAATCTGGATCCCAGTTTGCTCTATCTTCAAAATCCCACGTTTTCTTAGGTAAAAGGAAGCCTCGTTTTGCCGCAGGAATAACAATAGCGAGTCCAATTAATCCACCGAACATGGAAGGAAACTCAGGTCCAAGTAAATTCGCTACTAATGCGTAGGGAACCGTAAACGCAAGACCTGCAAATAAAGCAAATTTCCAAATCGCTAACCCTTCGGTAACGGATCTATTTTTTCCAAAGAACTTTGTCAGCATGGTGACCATGAATAATGGTATAAACAACCTGACGATTGCATGTATGATGGCAACTTCTCCACCAATAGCGCGAATGTATGCATCAAATGTCATACCAAGGCTCGCCGCCGTTTCTTGAACCATCATTTATTCACTTAAACCAGAATTCACACCAATTAAGATTGGTGTACCTACTGCACCAAATGATACTGGTGTAGATTGAATAATTAGAGCGACGATAACAGCTCCCATTGCAGGAAAGCCTATAGCAACTAATAACGGCGCTGCTATTGCAGCAGGTGTTCCCCAACCAGAAGCACCTTCAATGAAAGAACCAAACAACCAACAAATAATAATTGCTTGTACACGGCGATCTGGTGATACATCTGTAAATGTTTGTCGAATCGTTTGAATGGCACCGCTTTCTTTCAAAGCGTTCAAAAGCAAAATTGCCCCAAACACAATTAGTAGTACTTCTAACGCAGAGACAACACCTCTTGTACTTGCAGCTGCAACTTGATTTGTTGGAACATCCCACACAAACAATGCCACTAAAACGGTTACAATAAAAGCTAACGGCATTGCCCGTTTCGCTGGCCATCGTAAAATAACTAAAAAAAGAAAGACCGTTAAAATTGGAATAAGTGCCAAAAACGATAAAACCCCTAAACCCATAGAACAAACTCCCCTCATATTCTGAACTAATAACGTATGACCTTATCACCTTATCTTATGGTCATCAGATGTTTAAATCTTTTTTCATTATAAGGATTTGTCAAAAAATATTCAATATAGTTTTCGGAAAATATCTCATAAACAAAAAAAGCTGCTAAATTAGCAACTTTTTTATCGTTCAATATGAATGTGATTTTGTTCTAGTATCTTCGTAATAACATGGCCTGCCATAATCAACCCTGAAACTGAGGGCACAAATGCATTAGAAGATGGTGGGAGTTTTGCCTTCCGAATCGGTCCTTCTTCTGCAGATTCGGGAACAATTTCTTTCCGGATTTCTTCACGAATTTTGACTGGGCTTTCGTCTGAGAAAACAACATTGACTCCTTTATGTATTCCTTCTTTACGGAGCTTTGTCCGAACCACTTTAGCAATCGGATCATAACTCGTTTTAGAAATATCAGCAATACGCAACCGCGTTGGGTCCATTTTATTGGCTACACCCATACTCGAAATAATGCCAATGTTGCGTTGCAAGCATTGTTTAATGACATGAATTTTGTACGTTATTGTATCACACGCATCAACGACAAAATCTAAACCATAATCAAAAAATTGTTCATACGTTTCTTCTGTATAAAACATTTTTAGAGCAATGACTTCACAATCAGGATTAATATCTTTTATTCGTTCTTTCATTAAGTCTACTTTCGGCTTGCCCACTGTGGATATTAGAGCATGAATTTGACGGTTTACGTTTGTAATATCGACATAATCTTTATCCACAAGTACAAGGCGTCCAACACCTGATCTTGCTAATGCTTCTGCCGAAAATGAACCGACTCCACCAACCCCTAATACTGCGACTGTGCTGTTTTTTAACGTTTGAATTCCATCTTTTCCGATTGCTAATTCATTTCTTGAAAATTGATACAACATCTTACCTCTTCCTTTCTCTACGAACACACAAACACTCTATACTAATTTCGTTTCTTATTCAGATTATACCTATAATTGTAATCGGGGTAAAATATACCATAACCCTATTGAAAAAGCTATACTCTTCAGGAATCTATACTCCTATTATGTACTAAATAGTTCATGTCCATAAACTGATTCGACCAAACTGTTTAATAAAATAAAAAACGGCACCCTAATTGTTAGTTAGTGTCTAACAATTAGGGTGCCGTTCAAGTTCACATACGTACATTATTTGTTATTTTATTAAAATTAAATGAAAACATAAAAATAAGAGGCCCAAAGTGCCGTATCTCCCTAGTTTTGAACCTGCTCTCGCAGGTGGGTGCCAAGCTTCTTTCTTTATGCGTCCTTTATCGTTCAAGGCCTGCATTCTAAAAGAAGACTTAAACTCCCAATAAAAAAGTGTTGGCTCAAAACTGTCAGGCGCTTACGTACACGCTAGGACTCTTACTTTTCTTAATGAAATCATAGCATAAAATGATTTGAGGAGCAAGAATAAAAAAAGTTATTTTTCTGAATTTTCCATAAAGTGTATTTCTAACAAAATTCTACTTCTCTACCTCGCCTCAAGTTTTAACGGTGAAAGGGATGGGGCCTAAAAACAAATGCAACCTTCACTTGATTTGTCTCGGACTAACGATGTCCCTACACTTTTAATTATTTCTACTGCATGCGGTCTTTCATGCTTTTTGCGAAATTAAATAAGCTGTGCTACAGTGATACGTAATAATAAATGATTAAAGGGTGTTTTAAATGGATCCTATCTCCACTCAGCATTGTATCTTTGTTGAACAAAAAATTGAGTATACCAAAAAGTTGACCATTGAAAAAAACTTTAATATTGAACTTTATTCCGATAAAATTCGGTTAATGGATAAAGAGCTGTTACTTGAACATGTATTTGATATTTCTTATCGACGAGCGACTAATGAGATTGGATTTTTATACCTTCATACGAATCAAGGCGTCATACCGAATTTAGTCAAAACGAATCCCACACCCTTTATTGACACGTTTAGGAAAGTAAAGCAATTTTATTAACTGAAAAATCGCCTAAAAGCGGGTAACTGCTTTTTTGAATTAAGGTTTCTAGATCATATACTGTTTTTCCATAACCTAACTTCACAATGAGAGCTAGTTTTCCGTTCATGGTGTCTTCCGTATCTATACAGTCTGAAATTGTACGAAGTTGTAAAACAACTTCTTCTTTTTCAAATTCATCAACAAATACTACCACTTTTGTTTCCTTGTTCGATACCTGGTTTGAAAGCCGGACCTTTCGTCTTTCAAAACCTTGAAATTGTTCATGGAGAACAAAGTCTTCTACCATACTATTAGCAGTTGCTTCTTTTCCTGCACCTGGTCCACTCATCGTAATACAGTCAACCGTTTCTCCATCAATACATACACCATTCGTTACACCATTAATATTGTACAGTGGGTGTGTTTGCGTTACGAATGAAGGCGATACAAAACCACTAATTACTCCGTCTTCGTTTGCCGTTTTTGCAATGAGTTTAATCGTTAACCCTTGGCGTTCTGCAAATTCAATGGCTTCTACTTCCATCCCACTAATCCCTTTACAGGAGAAATTCTCTTCACGCGGCCATTCATTAAACGCCAACCGACTTAAAATTCTTATTTTATATAATGCGTCATACCCTTCTATATCGTCCGTGGGATCCGCTTCAGCATAACCTAGCACCTTAGCCTCAGCTAAGACGTCATCAAACTGCCGATTTTTCTCCTTCATCTCCGTTAAAATGTAGTTTGTTGTCCCATTCAAAATTCCTGACACCGATCGAATCGGTGTTGTTGTAAATAAGGTTTTAAAACTGTTTACGATCGGAATTCCACCACCAACAGCTGCTTCAAAGCCTAAATATACTTGGTACTCCTTAGCTAACTTCTCTAGTTCTGCCCCGTGCTTAGCAATTAGTTCTTTATTAGCTGTAATAATAGATGTTCCTGCCTGAATGAGTTTTATTATGTAGTCTCTTGCAGGTTCAACACCACCAATCGCCTCAAAAACAACGTCGTATTGGTTTTGAAAAAAATTAACCGGGTCGCTCGTCATACATTGCTTTGCACCTTGATTATTTCGCTCTTTTTTACAATCCCTCACTAGCACTTTTTTTACCTGTATTTCTTTTTTTAAAGCACTTTGCAATTCCTCTTTCGAACTTGTTAGTCGCTCATATACACCTGAACCTACTGTACCATAACCAATAATTCCAATACTTAACAACCGAATCCCCTCCTCATAAAAAGCGCGAAAACAAAAAACCTCTCCTGATAAGGGAAAGGTTTTTTAAACGCCTCCACTTATCTTTCAGAGCTATAGCTCTGCTGAAATTAGCACCTTTGTTTGTCTGGCATACAAACCGGTTGCCGGGCATCATCGGGTCAGTCCCTCAGCCTCTCGTGATAAGTTATATTTTCAGTTAATAAATTTTTCGAATTTTAATAGTTATGATTATAATTCGAATGTTCTTACTTTGTCAATCTTTTATTAAACTTGAACTTTTTTTTCTTCTTCTTTTTTAGGAACAATCGATAAATTCAATTCACGAAGTTGTGCATCACTCACCGTGCCTGGTGCGTTTGTTAACAAGCAACTTGCACTCGCTGTTTTCGGAAATGCAATCGTATCACGTAAATTATTTCTCCCTGCTAATAGCATAATGAGACGATCTAAACCTAATGCAATACCACCATGTGGCGGTGTACCATATTCAAACGCGTCTAAAAGGAACCCGAACTGTTCTTTCGCCTCTTCTTCAGAAAACCCTAGTGCAGTAAACATTTTTTCTTGGACATCACGTTGATAAATACGTTGTGAACCACCACCAAGCTCATAACCATTCAGTACGAGGTCATACGCTTCCGCACGAACATGACCAGGGTCTGTATCAAGTAAATGTAAATCTTCTTTTTTCGGACTTGTAAATGGATGGTGAAGCGCTACATAACGATTACCGTCTTCATCAAACTCTACTAATGGAAAATCTACAACCCATAAGAAATTAAACTTGCTCTTATCAATTAAATCTAGGTCCTTACCGAATTTTAAACGTAACGCTCCTAAGCTATCAAACACGATTTGCTTTTTATCAGCAGCAAAGAACAACAAGTCACCTGGTTCAGCATTCATTGCTTCACGCATACCACTCGTTTCTTCCTCGCTTAAGAACTTCGCAATTGGTCCTTTCAACTCGCTTTCTTCAACTTTTAACCAAGCTAAGCCTTTTGCCCCGTAAATCGCAACAAAGTCTGCTAGGTCGTCAATTTCTTTACGAGTAAGTTTAGTAGCGGCACCTTTTACATTTAATCCTTTCACGATGCCTCCATTGGCAATCGCATTGGCAAACACTTTGAATTGTGAGTTCTTCATCACATCTGTTAACTCAGATAACTCTAAACCAAAACGGGTATCAGGCTTATCTGACCCGTAACGGTTCATCGCATCATCGTAAGTTAATCGTTGGAAAGGAGTAGTGATATCGATTCCTTTTAATTCTTTCATGATTTTTGCCATCATCGTTTCCATCATCCCAAGCAAGTCTTCTTTATCCATAAATGAAGTCTCAATATCGACTTGAGTAAATTCAGGTTGACGATCCGCTCGTAAATCCTCATCTCGGAAACAACGAACAATTTGATAATAGCGCTCAAAACCAGAAACCATTAATAACTGTTTGAATAGCTGTGGTGACTGAGGAAGTGCGTAAAACTCTCCATGATGTACTCGGCTCGGCACTAGATAGTCACGAGCTCCTTCTGGTGTACTTTTTGTTAACATTGGTGTTTCGATTTCTAAAAATTGCTCGTTGTCCAGTGTATCGCGAATTAATTTCGTCGTTTTATGACGTAACGTAAAGATGTTTTGCATATCAGGACGTCGTAAATCCAAGTATCGGTAGCGTAAGCGAACATCTTCTGAAGCTTCTGTATCTTCTTCAATTTGAAAAGGAAGCGCTTTTGATGCATTTAGAATGGTAATTTGATCAACATGCACTTCTACTTTTCCCGTTGGAATTTTTTCATTAACAGTTTCAGCTTCACGTTTAACTACTATTCCTTCAACATCTAACACATACTCACCACGAACACGGTCAGCAATCGTATGGGCTTCAGCTGAAACTTCTGGATTAAATACGATTTGTACAATACCAGAACGGTCTCTTAAATCAATAAAAATAACTTGTCCTAAATCACGACGAGTTTGCACCCATCCTTTTAACTGTACTCTTTCACCAATTGTATTCTCTAATATTTGGCCACAGTGGTGTGTTCTCCCTATCATTCTTACTCCTCCTTCAATGTATCTTGCATATATGTAATAAATTCATCAAGTGATACTTCTACTTGTTCGCCTGTGCTCATTTTCTTCACATTTATTTTATTTGCTACTAATTCGTCTTCTCCTATAACAGCTGTATACTTTGCTTCGAGTCGATCAGCAGCTTTAAATTGTGCCTTAACTTTTTTGTCTAAATAATCTTTTTCACAAGATAATCCAGCTCTGCGTAATTCAAATAAAAGACTAGCAGCTTTATCTTTCGCAGTGTCACCTAACGCAACAATGTAACAATCAATCGATTGTTCAATTGGAATAACAATATTGGTGGCTTTTAACGCCATAAGCAAACGTTCAATGCTAAGAGCAAAACCAATACCAGGAGTTTCTGGACCTCCAATATTTTCGACGAGACCGTTGTAACGTCCACCACCACATAAAGTGGTAATTGCACCGAAACCTTCACCTTCAATCATGATCTCAAATGCAGTATGGTTGTAATAATCTAAACCTCGAACTAATGTCTGATCCACTACATATGAAATTCCCATTGTATCCAAGTGTTGTTTCACTTTTTCAAAGTAAGAGACTGACTCTTCATTTAAATAATCTAGTATCGAAGGAGCCGTTGCCATTAATTCATGATCCCTATCTTTTTTACAGTCTAAAATTCGTAATGGGTTTTTCTCGAGTCTTTGCTGACAGTCTGAACAAAACTCATTTATTCTTGGTTTAAAATGGTTAATTAATGCCTCGCGGTGAGCAATTCGGCTTTCTGTGTCGCCAAGACTATTAATCACAAGCTTCAAGCCAGTTAGCCCTAATTCACGGTAGAATTCCATAGCAAGTGCCATGACTTCAGCATCAATCCCAGGGTCATTACTTCCTAACGCTTCAATCCCAAATTGCACAAATTGACGCATTCTTCCTGATTGTGGGCGCTCATAACGAAACATAGGTCCTATATAATACAACTTTGTCGGTTGCCCTGGATTTCCATATAACTTATTTTCAACAAACGCTCGTGTTACCGATGCCGTTCCTTCTGGCCGTAGGGTAAGACTACGATCGCCACGATCCGTAAACGTATACGTTTCTTTTTGAACGATATCTGTTGTGTCACCTACACCACGTTGAAAGAGTTCTGTATGTTCAAAAATCGGGGTTCTAATTTCTTTATAATTGTAGCGTCGGCAAATATCTTGTGCTTTTCTTTCAACAAATTGCCACAACTCAGAAGTTCCAGGCAAAATGTCTTGGGTTCCTCGTGGAATATGTATACTCATTATGATCCTCCTACAATAATCTCCATTCGAAAAAGGTTATCTTTTACGATCAACACCACTAATCATCTTATTGTACAATAAAAAACCCCCACCCCTGATTAATAAATCAATCAGGGACGAGAGTTATACCCGTGGTGCCACCCTTATTGAAGCCTAAGCTTCCACTTTTAGCAGTTAACGCCTTGCTTACGTTTTTTCCTACTAACAACAGTGTTTCAGAAAAAAACCTCCAGAGTGTTCATTCATTAAGATCCATGTAGAAATGCTCTCAGCCTCGACATTTCCTCTCTAAACATGTGCCACCTTAACTACTTTTCCCCATCAACGGTTATACGATCTTGCATTTGTTTTTTATCTTACGAATGTTTAATTAATATGTCAACTACTTGTTTCAATTTCGTCCAAGCTTCTTCTTTAATTGTTTCACTTCTCTTAAAGACAATCCGAATTCATCTGCTAATTCCATACTTGTGCTGCTATTTTCTTTCTCGACAAAATCATGAAAATTAACATGAAAAAGTTGGTGCTCATTTTTTCCGCTGCCTTCTTGCTTCATACTTGTGCGCATAGAATCTTCCTTCCCTAGTAGCATCAAGAACTAGCATAACCAAAAATCACCTAATTCTTTCAGTTAAGGGGGAAAAAACTATGTTAATTTTGTTTACTATCAAGGATTAATGTCACGGGACCATAATTAATGAGCTGTACATCCATCATCGCTCCAAAAATCCCAGTTTCAACTTGCACACCTTTTTGACGCAATTGTTCATTAAAGGTTTCGTATAACGGTTCAGCAATATCGGGTTTCGCTGCCCCCATAAAGTTGGGCCTGCGTCCTTTACGGCAGTCTCCATAAAGTGTGAATTGAGAAATTGATAAAATTTGCCCGCCGACATCTAATAACGAAAGGTTTAATTTATCTTCTTCATCTTCAAAAATACGGAGGTTAACAATTTTATCACTTAAATACTTTACATCTTCAATCGTATCTTCATGAGTAATTCCAACAAGAAGCATCAAGCCAGAATTAATTTTTCCGACAACCTCTTCATTCACTTTTACTGATGCTTCACTTACCCTTTGTAAAACAACTTTCATGTCCTACTCAAACTCCATTCTTTTTCCATTCGATACACTCTCAATCAGTCGAGAATGTAAGTTTAACCTTAATGCATAATTCTGCGTACAGAATAGATATGAGGCAATTGCTTAATTTTTTCTACTACTTTATGCAAATGATCGATATTCTGAATTAATATCGTCATATGAATCGTTGCAACCTTATTCCGGTGGTCGGAACGACCCGACACTGCATTTATTGTCGTTCTGGATTCAGTAACTGCGTGGAGCACTTGATTCAATAAGCCATTTCGGTCAAATCCAGTAATTTCGATATCGACGTGATAACTTTTATGTTCTAGATGACTCGCTTCCCATTCAACCTGCAATAAGCGTGTCTTCGCTTCTTCCGTTAACACATTTGGACAGTCTGTACGGTGAATTGAAACACCACGCCCTTTGGTGATATAACCAATAATGTCATCACCAGGAACAGGACTACAGCATTTTGATAACCTGATTAATAAATTATCTACACCTTTTACCGTAACACCTGTACTCGTCTTTTTCTTCGGTGCTAATGTTTGGATTTCTGCTACTGCTTGAGCAAGCGATTGCTCTTCTTGCTCTTGACCAGTATCTTTTCTAAATTTTTCAGCTAAACGGTTTACAATTTGCTTAGGACTCATGCCACCATAACCAACAGCGGCAAACATATCTTCTTCACCCGCAAAGCTAAACTTATGGGCCACTTCATCGAGATTTTCAGGCGTGATAACCTCTTTTGGATCTAAATCAAGGGCCTTCACTTCTTTTTCTATCACTTCTCTACCTTTAACTACATTTTCTTCTCGACGCTCTTTCTTAAACCACTGGCGTATTTTATTTTTGGCGTGAGAACTTTGTGTTATTTTAATCCAATCTTGACTAGGACCATACGAATGCTTCGAAGTCATAATTTCAATGATATCGCCTGTTTTAAGTTGATGATCTAGAGTTACCATCTTTCCATTCACTTTTGCCCCAATACAGCGATTGCCGATTTCAGAATGAATGCGATAAGCAAAATCTAATGGGACAGATCCCCTTGGAAGCTCGATGACATCTCCTTTTGGCGTGAAAACAAATACCATATCAGAAAACAAGTCGATTTTTAGTGATTCCATAAATTCTTGAGCATCGTGTGAATCATTTTGGAACTCAATAATTTCCCGGAACCATGTCAATTTGGTTTCCATTGATTCACCGTCATTAGAAACACTTTTACCTTCTTTATATGCCCAGTGAGCCGCGACCCCAAATTCCGCAATACGATGCATTTCTTCAGATCGGATTTGAACTTCTAGCGGATCACCCGTTGGGCCAAGAACAGTCGTATGAAGAGATTGATACATGTTTGCTTTTGGCATCGCAATATAATCTTTAAAACGACCAGGCATAGGCTTCCAGCACGTATGAATAACACCAAGAACTGCATAGCAATCTTTAATATTCTTTACGATGATCCGAACAGCTAATAAATCATAAATTTCATTAAACTGTTTATTTTGCAAGGCCATCTTTCGATAGATACTGTAAATATGCTTCGGTCTTCCAGAAATATCAGCCACAACATGAATATCGTTTAAGTTCGATCGAATTCTCTTAACAACCTCATCAATATATTGCTCTCTCTCTGCACGTTTCTTCTTCATTAGATTAACGATTCGATAGTATTGCTGAGGATCTAAATAACGAAGAGCTGTATCTTCTAATTCCCATTTAATTGTTGAAATCCCTAGACGATGAGCCAACGGAGCAAATATTTCCAATGTTTCATTTGAAATTCGGCGCTGTTTTTCTGGAGGCAGATGTTTCAGAGTTCGCATATTATGAAGACGGTCTGCAAGTTTAATTAAGATAACACGAATATCTTTCGCCATCGCCACAAACATTTTCCGATGGTTCTCTGCCTGTTGTTCTTCTTTGGACTTATACTTAATTTTCCCTAGTTTTGTGACTCCGTCAACGAGCATCGCTACTTCACTATTAAAAGCCTCTTTCAGCTCTTCAAGTGTCACATCTGTATCTTCTACCACATCGTGAAGAAACGCAGCTGCAATCGTATCTGGGTCCATTCCTAATTCAACAAGTATGCCCGCAACTTGAATCGGATGGTGAATATATGGTTCACCAGATTTTCGATACTGCTGACTATGTGCCTCTTCAGCATATGCATATGCTTTTTTTATAAACGCCATATCTTTTTCTGAGAGATAGCGCTCTGCTTTTTCAAATAATTGATCTATCGTCATGGAATCACCTTTTTATCCCTACATAATTGGTCCCATTTTTTCTATATTTCTTTATATTATCATTAAGTCGTCTCAATGTGTAAAGAATTATTACGAAAAATGTCGAACTCAATTCCTATTTTTGACGATTACACAAGGAATTAGCCGTTAGAAACGTTGATTTATCGACAAGACTAGAGAGAATCGCTTATCTTTCTTTCACTTCAAATTTTCTATAGATTATAAACTAAAGAGAAGATACTCTATTAATGAGTACCTTCTCTTTTTATGAATTAATATTGTGTTAATGTAAACACATCATAGTTCTTTAGTTTGTCTCTTCCATCTAAATACGTTAGTTCA
This sequence comes from Alkalihalobacterium alkalinitrilicum, assembly GCF_002019605.1. Taxonomy (NCBI): domain Bacteria; kingdom Bacillati; phylum Bacillota; class Bacilli; order Caryophanales; family Bacillaceae; genus Alkalihalobacterium; species Alkalihalobacterium alkalinitrilicum. The sequence goes on from NZ_KV917368.1 coordinate 2,826,623, forward strand.
ATTAGAAAAGCAATTCCAACAACTTCTCCTCCTAATTGCTCCACCATATTTATAGTAGCTTCAATTGTTCCTCCAGTTGCCAGAAGGTCATCTGCGATGACGACACGTTGTCCTTTTTGAATTGAATCTTTATGGATCGTTAAACTATCTTTTCCATATTCTAAACCATAGTCAACAGAAATAACTTCACGGGGAAGCTTTCCTTTTTTTCGTACAGGGACAAAGCCTTTCTCTAAGGCAAATGCAATCGGACAACCAACCACGAAACCTCGTGCTTCTGGTCCAACAATAACGTCTGCATTTTTTTTGTTTGCGTAATTTGATAGTTCTTCAATTGCTTTTTTATATACTTCTCCATCTTGCATTAATGTTGTAATGTCTTTAAAACGAATTCCTTCTTTTGGATAATCTTCTACGATCGTAATATACTTTTTGAAATCCATCTGTTATACCGACTCCTTAACTTTTCTTGCCTGTTCTATCACTTGATCGAACCAGAGCTTCAATTCGTAATAAGACGAATATAGAAACTGTTGCTCTAGCTTTGACTGTTCTGTCATTCGTTGATACGTTTCAGATTCGTCGAGTCCTTTTTTTGAAGGGGTAGGATGCAGGCTAATAATACCATTGTTTATTGTAACAAAATCTAATTCAAAAAACACCTTTGTCATAAAATCGACTGTGTTTTTGGACCAGCCTTTATGTGTCGCTAATTGTTGGCCGTACTTTTTAATATCAAATGCACCTTTTTTCGTTAGAAATGCATAATACCATTTAAAATGTTCTCTTTTCGGAAGCGTGGTGAAAAAATTCGAATCTTCTTGATAAAAAACAGAATAAATTCGCTCGGGAGTTCCTTCTTTCATTGAAAGTAATTCTTGTAATTGCTTAACGGAATTCGGTAAATCCAATAAAATAATATATTTACCCTCTAAATCGACAAGATCAAAAGAATGAACACATATTTCATCTTTTATCGTTTCTAATCCTAGCTTGTCCACTGTAGAACGTTGAAATGCAATTAATGTCCGTTTTTGTAATGGTAAGGATTGAATATTATCGAGTAGTTTCTTTGCATTTCGCCAGTCAAACAATTGCCATTCATTCACTTGAATATCCTCAAGAAAAATTTGTGGCTTACAATGACCGTTCCATTCATTCACCGAAATTGTACCTACAGCTGAAATTTTCGCTGCTTGGTTAATTTCGGGATGAAGGTAACCAAGTTGAAAGCCAATTCCATCTAATGTCGTTCCTTCGTGTTCAAAAAGGACCTTTAAATGATTTTCATCTGTTCCTATTCGACGAATTTGTGCGATGTTTACCTCTTCAATCATGACCTTAGGTACAGGATTACTTACACCGTATGGAGCGAGTTCTTCTAATTGATTAATAACGTCTAACGAAATTTCATCTAAAGTGGCTACGAGATCAACGTTTGTTATTGGTATAAAATCTTCTTCTGTCAGTAGTCGATCCGCTTGAGAATTTAATCTATTTCTTAACTCCTCGACATGTTCAATTTGCATAGTGAGACCTGCAGCCATTGGATGGCCACCAAAATGCGGTAAGATATCTCTACTTTCTGAGAGATTTACAAACATATCAAATCCTTCAATACTTCTAGCTGAGCCTTTGGCAACTCCTTTTTCTCGATCAAGACTCAGAACGATTGTTGGCCGATAAAATTTTTCAACTAACCTTGAAGCTACGATCCCAATAACTCCAGGATTCCAACCTTCTTTTCCAACGATCAATACTCGGTTATCCGATGGTGGAAATTGCGTTTCTACTTGGGCAATCGCTTCTTTAGCCATTTCATCGACAATTGCTTTTCTTTCTTTATTTAACTGGTCTATTTCTTCGGCAATTTCTTTACCCACCATTTCATCATCGGTCGTTAATAACTCAACAGCTGGATCCGCTGAGTCTAGACGTCCTGCAGCATTAATTCGAGGTCCAATAGCAAACCCAACATGTTCGGCATTGACAGTCTGACCATCAATCCCAGCGATTTTCTTAATCGCTCTTAACCCTGGTTTTGTTGTTCGCTGTAAGGCTTCAATTCCTTTTTTCGCAAGAAGACGATTTTCATCAACTAAAGGTACAAGGTCAGCAATTGTTCCGATCGCGACAATATCTAATAAATGAGAGGGTACTTCTTCAAGTAATGCATGCGCTAATTTAAATGCAACCCCAACTCCTGCTAATCCTTTAAATGGATAGGTACATCCAGGTTTTTTAGGATTTACAATCGCATAAGCATCTGGTAAATGAGGAGGAGCCTCATGATGATCGGTAATAATTAAGTCAATCCCAATTTCTTTAGCAACCTCAGCTTCATGAACAGCTGATATTCCTGTATCGACGGTAACGATTAAATCATACCCGTCTACCTTTGCTTGGCGAAATGCAGCCTCATTTGGGCCATACCCTTCAGTAAACCGGTTCGGTATATAATAGTTAAAGTTTGCTCCTAGTTCTTTCATTAAGTAGATCATTACGGATGTGCTACTTACTCCATCTGCATCATAGTCCCCGTAAATTAAGATTTTTTCGTTTTTTACAATGGCTTCCTTAATTCGATCAACCGCTTCTTTCATACCATCTAATAAGAATGGATCATAAAACGATACTTCTTCTTTATATAAAAAACGTGTGGCAGCTTGAACAGTATCAATTCCTCGAAGAACGAGGAGCTTTGCAACAATTGGTGATAAATTTAACTCTTCCATTAATAGATTTACTTTATCTTGTTCTAGCTGTGCTAACTTCCATCGTTTATTTGATTTAAGCATAAAAAACACCCCTTGACCTACTTATTATACAAGAGGGGTCATAGAGGGGCAATGAATAAGAATATGGTAGTTTTCTTTTTATTACTACTACTTTTCCTTTCCTTGTGATGGCTTGGAGGTTTCTTTCTTTTCATTCTTTTCCAGTAATTCTTTATCTTTTGTTACTGTTGATCTGTCTTTCTGTGATTTCTCTTGTTTTAGACGTTTAATTTCCTGTTGTAACTGATAAACTCTGACCATACCTACTGCGCCAACTATAATTCCGCCCATTAATACCGAACCAATAATGACTAAAATCAACGGCCATTCCGCCGTGCCGAATAAATAATTGACCCGCACAGCATCTACGTTGATAACCGCAAAGATAGCAATAACAAGAGCAGCTATAATGCCTAAAATTAATCCCCATTGCCCTCGCACCTACGGACACCTCCTCACTTTTTTTCATATGGGTTAATATGTACCAATACATCGTGAACATGGTCGATTTCAATGAGCTTCCTCTTTACAGCTTTGCCGATCGCATGCCCGTCTTTCACCGATATTTCAGGGTTAACGGCAATCTTTAAATCAATGATAACATAGTGACCGTGTTCTCTTGCTAGAAATTCATCAACATTTAATACGCCTTCGACCGATGCAACTGCCTCTTTCATCTCAACAGTATCTTCATCATGAAGGACATGATCTAGTGTATTATGAATCGATTGACTCCCTAACTTCCATGCCATCTTTACAATTAATATTGAAACAAATAACCCTGCCACCGGGTCGCCATATACGAGCCATGGAATACCAATTGCCCCTCCTAATATAGACCCACCAATCCCAAGCAAAGCTGCAATTGAAGAAAAAACGTCAGAACGGTGATGCCACGCATCTGTCATTAACGCTTCACTTCTATACTTTTTACCCAAATGATACTTATATCGAAACATGATTTCCTTCACAATGATCGAAAAAATAACAGCATATATAGCTATCACCTTTGGAACAACTACCGGCTCAAAAAAAGCCTTAAAGGCATCAATAGCAATTTCAACCCCTACAAGCAAAAGAAGTACTGCCACAATAATGGCCGCAATCGATTCTGCTTTTCCATGTCCGTATGGGTGGTCGCGGTCAGGGGGCATTTTAGCAGCCCTAACCCCAATCAATACTGCGACAGAACCTACGACATCAGAAGCAGAGTGAACAGCATCTGCAATTAAAGCACGGCTGTTTGCGATAAAACCGATAACACCTTTAAGAACGGCTAACACGATATTGCCGATAATTCCAACCCATGCGCCCATCTTAACCTTTTGATAGCGAATATCTTCATCCATACTTTCACCTTCTCCTATATCGTATTAGCATCCAATAATACTTAGAACTTCCTAGTGATTGCAAAAAATGCACATAAGTAAATTATACCAACAAAAAGGCCATGGTATGCACCATGACCTTATGTATTTAAACTTCATCTGCTTTCGGCTGACTTTTGAATTTTTTTCGTTCTAGTTGTTTAGTTTTCCATACAAGCCATAACTGGGCCGCTAAGAAAATTGAAGAGTAAGTTCCTGCGACTAATCCAACAACTAAAGCAAATGCAAAGGAACGAATGGCTTCACCACCAAATATAAAAATAGCAGCAGCTGCTAAAACAACCGTCATTACTGTATTGATTGATCTCGCTAACGTTTGCGTTAAACTGACATTCACGATATGCGCGAGATCATCGTATGATTTTATACGTTTCGCATTTTTCATGTTTTCACGAATTCGGTCAAAGGTAACGATCGTATCATTGATGGAATAACCGACTATTGTTAGGACTGCCGCAATAAATGGAACGTTAACTTCGAACTGTACGACACTAAATACCGCGATAATAAAGAATGCATCATGAAATAGCGCAACAACAGCCGCGACACCATATAACCATTCGAAACGGATCGCAACGTAAATAACAATTCCAATCGATGCAATAAATACTGAGATTAAAGCATTTCGTGCCAATTCTTCACCAACCATTGGCGAAACGGTACTTACATTTGGTTCTGCTCCATACTTTTCGTTGAAAAATATTTGAATTTCAGCAATTTCATTGGCGTCAAGTACCCCGATGAAACGTGCATGAACGAGATCATTTTGCTCTCCAGCCATCGTAATATCATCAGGTGTATATCCCTCTCCAATACTAGCAAAATCAGCAAGAATTTGTTCTGGTGTTACTGTTTCATTTGTGGACACTTCAACTCTTGAGCCACTTTCAAAATCAATTCCAAGGTTAAGACCAACTGTTGAAAGTAAGATTACCCCGATGAGAGCCGCGACCAAAGAAAAGATGAAAAACTTCTTACGGTGCTTTACAAAGTCAATCGTTCGGTCATGGAAATTAAAGCTCACTAATCTCACTCTCCTTTACACCAAAGAAACGAGGCTTTTTATTAAAAATGCGGCTATTAACCCATAGTCCTAATAATAATCTAGAACCATAGACTGCTGTAATGAAACTCGTTAAAATGCTGACAATTAACATGATCGCAAACCCTTGAACAGAGCTTGTACCATAATAGAAAAGAACACTCGCCGCTAAGATTGTTGTAATATTCGCATCTAAAATCGTTGATAGTGAACGTCGGCTTCCAGCTTTAAATGCAGACATTATGGACTTACCTGAACGTATTTCTTCTTTTATCCGTTCATAGGTGATAATATTGGCATCTACCGCCATTCCGACACCGAGAATAAGGGCAGCAATTCCTGGTAACGTTAACACCGCATTCATCCAGTTAAATATCACTAATACAAGGAAAATGTATACCGATAATGTAATAACTGCAATTGTCCCCATAAAACGGTAAAAAATTAACATATATAGGAAAATAAGCGCAACCCCAATAAATCCAGCAAAAATTGTATTTTTCATCGCCTGTTCACCGAGCGAAGCACCGACAGAATTAGAATAAATCTCTTCTAGCTGAACAGGAAGTGCTCCAGCATTTAATACTTCAGCTAAAAATGTCGCTTCTTCAATTGTAAAGCTTCCTTGGATAACGACATTTGTTGTATTTAATACTTGTCTTACTGTTGGTGCTGATAAAAATTTTGGTGCTTCTTTTTGCGCTTCCTCAAAAAAGCTATCTCCCTCTTCATAATCTAGCCAAATGACTAAAAGGTTTTCACCTTGAGGCATTCGATCTAGGATTTCACGCGTTACATCACCAAAGAGATTCGCATCTTTAAGTGTAACTGCAACTTCGGGTTGATTCGCTTCATTAAATGTTACTCTTGCGCCACCTTCTTGAAGATCGGCTCCATCGAGTTTAACGACATCATCGACATCACGGAACGTTAACTGAGCCTCAGTAGCAAGTAAATCTCTTGCGGTTTGCTGGTCTTCTACACCAGCTAGCTGAACCCGAACTCGGTCCTCTCCTTCAATCGTTATGTATGGTTCAGAGACGCCTAAAACGTTAACCCGTTGATTTAGGGCACTTACTGTTGCGTTTAGCGCTTCTTCATTAATAATATCTCCTTCATTAGCAGGTTTTACTTGATACAGGATTTCAAACCCACCTTGAAGATCCAAACCTAACTTAATTTCCTTTGCAATTCCCGTAATGGTCGTACTTATTAAACCACCAAGAATAATTACAATGAGAAAAAAAGCAAAAATACGACCTTTTTTCACCATAGTACGAATTTCCTCCTTAACTAATACAACGTCCATAAATAAGCAATAGTTCAATTATAGCGATGAAACTTTTTCCATGTCAATTTACTACTATGATAACGTTCAATCCGCAGCAAAAATACGACCGATTAACCGAGACTGTGAAATTTTTTTACCTTTTCCCAACGATATTCACAATTTGAGCTACGAAAGAGCTTTCCTTCAAAATACTCCTCTATTTAGAACGTTTAGTTATTCTCGCCAACGATTCCTTCTATTACTCCTTCATTAGCAAACCAGTCCGTAGCGTTATAATTTTCAACTGTTAACCAATTCATATACTCTGGGGCACGTAACGTTAAGATTACATTAACAAACTCATGCAAATGGATATAGTTCTTCTTTTTCCGTAACTTGTAAATCACACTATTCCATATATGTTCAAGCGTTGCTTGGTGATAATCTAACATATGAAATTCTTCGACTTTACTTTGTAGAGCTGGTAATACATCCTCTTTCCAAACATCAAATTGTTGTATCATTTTATCCAACACTCCTTCCCCTTTCTTTCCATTATAAACCTTTTCCAAGTTAAAAAACTATTAGTATTAGAAAAACAAGATTACTCTCGAAGGATGACGATAGTCCATATCATTCTTTATCTTTTTATTCCTCTTAGAAATAAAAACTCTAGAAAAAAAACCGCCCATTTTAGGACGGTTTTTCATTTTGACTAAGTTCCATTCTTCCAAAGAATGTAGCTACAAAGAAACCTACGATAAACGTTAGGATACTTAAAACAAGTAATACGATATTATTTTCAATTCCAGGAAAAATAACAACGACAGAGCCTATGACCATACCAATAATAAATGCATACGTTAAGACAGGAATTGTTTTAAGTAAAAAGCGAATGATTTTGCTACTTACGATTAATCCGACGCCTACTCCAGCGCCTACAAGTAATATAACCGCAAAGTTTAATTCCGCTACGGCATGAATGACAGAATGATAAACACCGATTAGTAACAGAACAAACGACCCACTAATCCCAGGTAGTAACATCGCCATACTTGCAATCCATCCTGAGAAAAAGAACACTGCTCCTGTAGATACTGTTACCGTTTCAATTAGAACTTGACTTTCTCTTTCTACAAAAAAGGCTGTTGAAGCAATCGCAATACCCGATATCAGTAAAACGATATAATGTATTGCACTAAATGAATTCTTGTAATCTATTTTATTAAACAAGTAAGGAATGATTCCACCAATTAAACCAAGAAAAAAGAAGTACGTCGGCTGCGGATAATATTCAAGTAACCATTTTATGAGATGACTCAAAAGAAAAATAGCTAGTACTGCGCCGATGGCTAACGGAACTATAAAGCCAAGCTGTTCTTTCCATTTTCGACTAAAAAAACCACTAATGGCTGTAATCAAACGATCATATATCCCTAAGATAACAGCTATTGTTCCGCCACTTACTCCTGGAACGAGATCAGATAATCCTATCATCATACCGCGAAATACATTTTTCCACTCAAACATACTGAAGCCCCTTTAACAAAAAAGATATTATTCAATGTTATGTAAAGCTTGTTCTCTTTATGATGCAATCTAAATCAAAAGTCATCTTCTCACTTTCTAACCTCGATGTCAATTTATTTTTACCCTTTATTTTCGTATAACAACTTGTCATGCTTGACCACCTTCCTTGCATATAAATTAGTGAAGACATAGATCAATATTAGGAAAGTAGGGGCTCTTGCCATGTCAAAACAAACCTTTATACAAGGTACCGTTATTTTAATATTAGCTGGACTTATTACTCGAATATTGGGATTTATAAATAAGATCGTTGTCGCTAGAATTATGGGAGCTGAAGGAGTCGGCCTATATAGTATGGCCGTACCGACACTTTTACTTGTTATTACGATTACCCAATTAGGGTTACCTGTGGCCATATCGAAGCTAGTTGCAGAAGCAGAAGCGAAAAAAGATCGTAAAAAAATAAAGAGAATTCTTGTCGTTTCTTTAGCTTCAACAGGTTTATTAAGTGGGGTTTTTACAGTAGCGATGATTGCTTTTGCTCCTATCATTGCTAAAACATTATTAACAGATGAACGGGCCTATCTCCCGTTAATTGCTATTGCACCGATTGTTCCAATTGTTGCGTTGTCTAGTGTTTTAAGAGGCTACTTTCAAGGTCGGCAAAATATGCGCCCGACCGCCTACTCTCAAGTAATTGAACAAGTTGTTCGGATTACACTCGTAGCCGTTATGACTAGTGCCTTTTTACCGTATGGAGTCGAATATGCAGCTGCAGGAGCCATGATCTCAGTTGTAATCGGAGAACTCGCATCCCTTATTTTCATGCTTTTCATGTTTAAAATGAAAAAAAGAATGCGTATTCGCAAAGGTTTTTTAAATTACTTACGTGAAGGAAAAATGACATTTAAAGAACTAATGAGCATTGCATTACCTACAACAGGGAGTAGACTTATCGGGTCCATTGCCTTTTTCTTTGAACCAATTGTTGTTGCTCAAAGCTTAGCAATTGCTGGGGTAGCGACCGTCGTTGCCACAAAGCAATACGGTGAACTTGCTGGGTTTGTTATCCCACTACTCTTACTTCCAACTTTTATTACTTATTCTTTATCTGTTTCACTTGTACCTGCGATCAGTGAAGCTGCAGCACAAAAACAATATCGGTTAATTAATCACCGCTTAGATCAAGCATTAAGGCTCGCCCTCATTTCAGGTGGGATATCGGTTGTTATTCTTTATATATTTGCAGAACCTATTATGTCATTAATGTACAATGCTCCAACCACTGCTGTATATCTTCAGATTATGGCGCCATTTAGTATATTTCTCTATTTTCAAGGGCCTTTGCAAGCTACTCTTCAAGCGTTAAATTTAGCAAAAGCAGCGATGATGAATAGTTTGTTTGGCGCCGTCATTAAAACAGCTGCCATTTTCGCACTTGCCACTCGTCCTGAACTGGGGATTATGGGAGCAGCATTAGCGATTGTCATCGGAATGGTACTAGTTACAATGTTACACTTTGCTTCTGTTGTAAAAACGATTAGCTTTACATTACATGTAAGAGAAGTTGGAAAAGCAATCATCTCCATGGTAGCTACTGCCTTCATTGGTTTTCTATTATATGAACATGCATTCTTATCAATGGGACTATTTGGGAAAACCATACTTTCCATTAGCATCGTTGGGATATTTTACGGTATCCTTTTAATTGTATTCGGTCTAATTAAAAAAGACGAAGTCATTCGTATTCCAGTAATCGGTAAGTGGGTAGCCCCATTTACTAAAGCATAACAACAAGTGCCAGGCACCTTAACTCATTGTTAAAGGTACCTGGCACTTATTTTACCACCAGAATATGGCGCTGCCTAAAATAAATCCACCAATCGCTGCTAGTGCGACCGGAACGATTCCATATCCGAAGCCATGCCCATATCTATATGGATAATAGCCACCACCGTAATAACCATAACTAAATCCACCTAATGAAGTCGAGCGTTGTCTTGTTTCAATATAAACATATTGATGATCGACATTAACAATGCGGCCATAGAATTGACGGCCACCTTTATCATAAATGGTTACAACTTTCCCGCGATGGTCACAACATAGTTGATAATAATTTGTCATTTTTAGCCTCCTCTCTGTCATTACTGCATCCTATTACAGAAAGAAGCCTAATGCTTGTACGAATGTACTAAAATGAAGGAATACTTTTATTTATTAAAACTCCCACCTAACTCGTAAGTGGGAGTACCATTATTTTTCATCTTTTAAATCTATAAAGAAAGTATCATCATCGTGTAAAGCACAATAGGAGATTTTTTTTACATCCCGATACCCGAGTTTTCGCAATTGTTGTCTTAACCATAATGGAGTTTTTTCAATTTGTTCGAGATGATCTTCATTCACTTTTCCATCTAATATTAGCGGAAGTGGTAATCTCGATTGCCGATTGTTGGGCTGATCTTTGTCTTTTTCAATAACAGATAATTTACCAGACGGTTCAAGAATTGCAAACTCAACATCAGAAAGTTTACTGACTTTATTCTGTCTCAGTTGAGTTAATAAATCATCGAAATTATAGCGTTGTTTTCGCATTTCTCCTTCATCTATTTTCCCTTGATTTATGAGAACCGATGGCTTTCCATCTACAAGTTTCCGAAGTTTTTCACTTTTTAATGAAATGAAGGCAAATATGATTTGAATTAATGAAAGGACGACGATTGGAACGATCGTGTTTAACATAGGTACACGAATATTTTCTATAGAAATAACCGCCAACTCAGCAATCATGATGGAAACAACAAAATCTAGGACTGATAACTGACCAATTTCTCGTTTTCCCATAAAACGGAGAACAAAGAGAATGATGAAATAGATAAAAATCGTCCTTAAAACAATTGTTGAATAGTCCATGTGATCGCGCCTCCTTCCAGCTCATTCCTTTATAAGTAAATCAGTCTCTATAATAGCGAACTTTTCGTAAGTAATCTTACTTGTAGTTTTCGCATGAGACCATGAGAAAATGAGATGAAGCTTTTGGCAACAAGTCCATGAAAATTATTAATAAAAATGAATTAAATATCGAAAATAAATATAGATGGTGGATATTATAAAAGAAACAAGCGCGACAGGGGCTCCTACTTTCAAAAATTCAAGATAGCTAAAAGATTGTTTCGCTTTTACAGCAAGACCTGCAACGATAACATTTGCCGTTGCTCCAATTAATGTAGCATTTCCACCTAAACATGCGCCTAACGCAAGCGCCCACCATAGCGGATCCAAATTAGTCATTCCATAGCTTTGAAATTCAAGAATAACTGGTATCATTGCAGCAACAAAGGGAATATTATCTACAAACCCAGACAAAATACCTGATCCCCACAAAATATAAAGTGCTGTTTTTGGTAAATCCCCTTCCGTATAATAAATAATGGATTTCGCAATTTCATCAATTAAACCAACTTCTTTAATTCCACCAACAAGCATAAATAGTCCAATAAAAAAGAACAATGTAACCCATTCAACTGACTTAAATACCTCTTCAACATCTTGCTGCTCATAAGTTAATAACATTAACAGAAGAGCTCCACCCATTGCGATACTTGTGATATCGACATTCAACAGCGGTTGAATAATAAACCCTAGTGTAGTGAGTGTAAGTACGGACAAAGATTTCATTAAAAGTACTTTGTCTTTTAAATACTCTTTAGGATTTACTTTCGTTAATTTCAACTGATCTTCTTTTGAAACCTGTAAGGCGCTTCGATAATAATAAACGAGACCAAACATAACTACAATAAAAATGATTAAGACAACGGGTCCTAAATGGATTAGAAAATCATTAAACGTTAAATGCTCAACAGCTTGACCAATCATTAAGTTTGGTGGGTCACCAATTAATGTAGCAGTACCCCCAATATTTGAAGCCAATATAATTGATAACAAATACGGAACAGCATTTAATTTAAGAAGCTTCGTTAACGTTAAAATAATGGGAACAACTAGTAAGACCATGGTTACATTATTAAGAAAAGCAGATCCTATCGCAGTTAGTAACGAAATTAAAATAAGGAGTGGAATTGGTCTTCCACTTACGTACTTTGCCACATGTAGCGCAATATATTCAAAAAAACCACTCTGACTCGTTATTGATACTAATATCATCATCGCTAAAAGTAACGAGATCGTATGCCAATCGATATGGTGTAGGAATGCCGCATCTAAATCAAGGATGCCAACGAACAGCATCCCAACTCCCCCGAGACATGCCACTAGTGCCCGATTTATTTTTTCACTGATGATAAATATGTAGCTAATAATAAATATGATAAAGGCTAAGGTCACTTCCATGCTGACATTCCTCTCCCTCTTATTTCTACCATCCTATGTTAGGGATGTCCCATTCATGTTAATTTTTCAAGGAACAAATCTCTCGAATTTTAAAAAAGTTTATTCTACGTTAGGCCAAGCCTGAATAAGCTGTAATAACCTATAAAATGAGAATCGAGAGGAGAGGTTTCGTTGGTATATCGTGGAATGTTTGGATCAATGCTTTATGGTTTAGTAAGTATTTTAGTCATTGCAGTAGCGTTTAGTTTTGTTATTTCTTTAATACTATCGTTAAGTTCATTAACAGAAGCATCCTTTACTTGGTTTATTATGATTATTTCTTTTGTAGCGCTATTCATTGGCGGTTTAATATCAGGAGTTAAAGCTAAAGAGAGGGGATGGATTGTAGGAGCTGGTACTGCACTTTTATTTACAGCAATCACGTTTTTTATACAGTACTTAGGGTACAATTCTGGATTTACAATGGAGCAATACTTATATCATGGTGGTTATTTAGTGGCTTCAGTTTTCGGAGGAATTATCGGCGTAAATTTAGGAAAATAAAAGTATAAGACATGCTGTCCCATTTAGTGCCTTCTTCCATTGGACAGCTTTTCTTATACATAATAGTCCTTAAATAGCACGAAAAAAGAGGCTGACTCTTTAGTAGGGACAACCCAATACACGGATTTGTGTATTAATGGTTGCAACACTAAAAAGAGTGAGCCTCTTTTATGTACATCAATCAGGGTTTACTACTTCACGAACTGCATTACGGTCAAATGTAAGTTTACGATTATCATTTACAAGAACAACGACGATATCTTCATCGATGGCATCAATGACACCGTGTAACCCACCAATCGTGACAATTTTATCACCTTTTTGTAGATTTGAATGCATCTCACGAATTGCTTTCTGACGTTTTTGCTGTGGACGAATTAGTAAGAACCAGAAGATTGCAAACATCAATAGCAATGGTAAAATAGTGCCTAACATTTCCATATTCATTTCCCCCCTTTATAAAATATACTTTTTTTACAAATTAAAAGTTTTTCGCATTTGGCTTATTGAAACCATATTGCTCAAAAAACTCCTCTTTGAAATCAAGAAGACGGTCATCCCGAATAGCTTGTCTCACTTGTTCCATTAATTTTAACAAGAAATAGAGATTATGATAAGAGGTAAGTCGAAATCCGAACGTTTCTTCACATTTTACCAGGTGACGAATATACGCACGACTGTAATTTTGACAAACATGACAATCACAGTTTTCATCTAATGGTCTAAAGTCTCGAGCGTACTTTGCATTACGAACAACAAGACGTCCTGTGCTTGTCATACATGTTCCATTTCTAGCTATACGTGTCGGTAACACACAGTCAAACATGTCGATCCCTCTTATTGCTCCATCAATTAAAGCGTCTGGTGACCCTACTCCCATTAAATATCTTGGCTTATTCGTTGGTAAAAGCGGTGTCGTAAACTCTAACACACGATTCATAACATCCTTTGGTTCACCTACAGATAAACCACCAATAGCATACCCTGGAAAATCTAATGAAACGAGATCGGCTGCACTTTGTTTACGCAGCTCTTCATACTCTCCACCTTGAACAATTCCAAATAAAGCTTGATCTCCAGGGCGTTGATGAGCTTTTAAACATCGCTCTGCCCAGCGGCTCGTCCGTTCTACAGAACTTTTCATATAATCATATTCAGCAGGATACGGGGGACATTCATCGAACGCCATCATAATATCTGGTCCTAATGCGTTTTGAATTTCCATCGCACCCTCAGGACTCAAGAATAGCTTTTCGCCACTTAAATGATTACGGAAATGAACTCCCTCTTCTACTATCTTACGCAAATCACTTAAGCTAAAGACCTGAAATCCACCAGAGTCTGTTAAAATAGGTCGATCCCAATTCATAAACTTATGTAAACCACCTGCTTCTTTTATTATATCATGACCTGGTCTTAACCACAGATGGTATGTATTACTTAAGATGATTTGAGCGTTGATTTCCTTTAATTCTCCAGGACTCATCGTTTTAACTGTTGCTAACGTACCTACGGGCATAAAGATGGGTGTTTCTATAACGCCATGTGGGGTGTGAACTTTACCTAGACGTGCCCCAGACTGTTTACAAGTTTTTATTAATTCATATGTTACGGCAGCCACTTAACGTTGCCCCCCTTCTCTAATAAACATTGCATCCCCGAAACTAAAGAAACGATAGTGATTTCGGACAGCATGTTCATATGCTGAAAGTATATTTTCTTTACCTGCTAACGCTGATACAAGCATAACTAAAGTTGATTTAGGTAAATGAAAGTTTGTAATTAATGAGTCAATTCCTCGGAAAGTATATCCTGGGTAAATAAAAATATCGGTCCAACCCGACGCTGGTTGAAACTTTCCATCATGTTGAGTTGCAATGGTCTCTAACGTTCGTGCTGAGGTCGTACCTACTGCAATAATCTTACCGTCTCGATCTTTAACCTTGTTAAGAAGCGTAGCAGTTCCTTCAGTCATTTGATAAAACTCTGCATGCATTGAATGCTCTTCAATTTTATCTACACTAACAGGACGAAACGTGCCTAAGCCAACATGTAGTGTAATAAAAGCGATATGTACACCTTTTTGACGCAGTTTATCTAATAAATCATCTGTAAAGTGAAGACCAGCAGTTGGAGCAGCGGCAGACCCGCGATGTTTAGCAAATACGGTTTGATAGCGATCTTGGTCAGTAAGTTGCTCTTTGATATATGGTGGAAGTGGCATTTCGCCTAGAGCATCTAATATCTCATGAAATATACCTTCATAAATAAATTCAATAATCCTACCACCATGTTCGAGGCTCTCTTTACAAATTCCCCGAAGTTTTCCATCTCCAAAAAGAAGAGTCGTACCTTCCTTCACTTTTTTTCCAGGTTTCACTAATGTCTCCCACGTATCTCCTTCTAGTTGTTTCAGCAGAAGTAATTCCACTTTAGCACCAGTATCTTCCTTAACCCCATATAAGCGAGCAGGTAAAACCCTCGTATCATTTAATACGAGACAATCGCCTTCATTGAAATAATCAACAATATCATAGAAGTGGTCATCTTTTATATTGCCTGTTTCTTTGTCTAATACAAGTAATTTAGAAGCTGTACGATCTAACAAAGGAGTTTGAGCGATTAGTTCTTCTGGTAAGTAAAAATCAAAGTCGTTTACATTCATTCCAACCGTTCCTTTTCAAAATATCAAATGTCAATCTTTATTAGCATACATAAACGAAAACTCAAACACAAGTACAACCTAACGAAAACGACCGATTATAAATAAAATCAGTGAAATAACTACACTTAACACTATCGAGGTTACAATTGGAAAGTAAAATGTTGTATTTTCTTTTTTAATTAAAATATCTCCTGGTAACTTTCCTAAAGGTATAATCCTTCCACCTACTTGCCACAAGACCCCAATTACAACTAAAATAATACCAATTGTGATTAATAGCTTAGGCATATTGCTCAAGCTTCTGGCACCTCCAAATGAAAATGGTCATAAACTAAGGGCGTTACTACCCGCCCACGCGGTGTCCTTTGTAAAAAACCAATTTGAAGTAAGTAGGGTTCATATACTTCCTCAATCGTATCAGGTTCTTCACCGATAGTTGCAGCAATCGTATCAATACCAACAGGACCACCACGAAATTTTTCAATAATCCCCATTAATAATTTATGATCAATATGATCTAATCCTAAACGGTCTACTTGAAGTCGTTCTAACGCATGATGAGCTATAGGTGCCGTAATTTGTCCATCTCCTTGTACTTGGGCAAAATCTCGCACTCGTCTTAATAAACGATTGGCAATCCTCGGTGTCCCCCGTGACCTTCTCGCAATCTCTAATGCCGCATCTTCACCAACCTCTACTTCTAAAATATCTGACGTTCTTAGGACAATTTGTGCCAGTTCTTTTTCATTGTAGTATTCGAGTCTTGACAACACTCCAAAACGATCTCGTAAAGGGGCCGTTAATAATCCCGCTCGTGTTGTAGCCCCCACTAGTGTAAACGGTGGTAAATCAAGACGAACAGACCTAGCTGTTGAACCTTTTCCAATGACGATATCGATACAAAAGTCTTCCATCGCTGGATACAATACTTCTTCAACAACACGGTTTAAACGGTGAATTTCATCAATAAAAAGTACATCTCCAGGTTCAAGTGCTGTTAGAACAGCAGCTAAATCGCCTGGTCGTTCAATTGCAGGTCCCGAAGTGGTTCTCATTTGAACGCCCATTTCATTTGCGATAATGGCGGAAAGTGTTGTTTTTCCAAGTCCTGGAGGTCCATATAATAGCACATGATCTAGACACTCTTGTCGCATTTTGGCTGCTTCTATAAAAACTTTTAAATTTTCTTTAACTTTCTCCTGTCCGATATACTGAGAAAATTGTTGCGGACGGAGAGTGCCCTCAATCATGTCTTCTTCAATCTGCGCTTTTGCAGAAATAATACGTTCTTCCACGATTTTTTCCTCCTGTCCGTTTTATCTATTAGAGCTTCAACATGAGTTGTAATGCCATTTTAATATATTGATCCGTTGTCGTCTGTTCTTTTGCTAACTGTGGAACAATTTTATTGATTTCTCGATCAACATAGCCAAGTGCCTTTAACGCTTCAACAGCTTCCTCGAGCTCTTTGGATAAGTTGTTTTTACTAGCTTTATTAAAAACTTCCGAAATATCTTGTTGGAATAAATTCGGGGCAAATTCATCTAATTTACCTTTTAAGTCCAATATAATTTGTCGAGCCGTTTTTTTACCGACACCCGGAAATTTCACTAGAAATTTTTCATCCTCTTCTTCAATTGCATTAACCAATTGTTCTGGCTGACCAGAAGCTAATATCGCCAATGCTCCTTTTGGCCCAATACCTGAAACATTTAATAACTTTTCAAATAAATGTCTCTCTTTTCTTGTTTTAAATCCATATAAACGGATCAAATCTTCTCGCACATGTTGATATGTATAAATTTTACATTCATCGTTTAACTCTTTTTGAAAAATGTAAGGATTGGGGCAATGGATTTGATAGCCTATTCCACTAACTTCAATAACTATATATTGAACATCAATAAATTCTACTTTTCCATGTATAAAATCAAACAAAAAACTCTCTCCTTCTAACTAAATTAATACTTATACTGTTTCTCCAAAAATAATGAAAACCGCTGTTTTACCTTTATTTTCACCCTTTAAAGAATTTATTTTTCTTATAGTATAAAAACGAACATGTATTTCTATTTTATCATATCTGTTTCCTTTCATATAGTACACGAATATTTAAACGAGCACCTATAAAGTAAAGTTATAAGTCACTTATTAGTACACAGGATATGTCGACAAAAATAACTAAAGTGAAACTTCCATCAGTGAGGGGTTTTCCTCTTCCCCCTACTGATGGTTAGTTGAGGCCCACACGATGTGGGTCACACAGACGTTGCCACAGGAACTGGCGCATATAGTCTGTGTTCATTTAGTACTGACAGTTTATCCCCAACTTATCCTTCTTTGATTCTTCGAAGACTTTAAGTGGGGGTATTACTGCCAGTTGTTGCGGGATAAATTTTACCGCGTACAACCGCAAAAAAGACGTGAAGATTTCACGCCTTTACTTACATTTCAGTTATAGCATACTTTTTAAATGTTTTTAAAACTTCTTGATAATTTTCACGAGACATAACAGGAATGCCATTTTTTAGTTCACTTTCATGGTGACTTTTTAATTTCTTCGTATTAATTTGAAAAAAAGATTGAATAATTCTTTTTTCATCTGGTTTTCCTTCATAAATATTTAACACACCTTCATCAGAAATCCCAAAATAACCATTAATCTTAAGTAAAGGTGATATATCATCAATCTCTTGAATAAAATGAACCTCTTGTTCATTTTGATCGATTAGTAACCAGTCATCGTAAAATGCCCAAAAATCTTCCATGGACCAAATTGTCTCTTCAACAATTTCTTCGCTTATCTCACCATCTAAATAAACTCGTTCTAATTTAACTTGAATTGTTTTAGGACCAACTTCATTATTTTGATTAGTCTTTATTACAGAAACAGTTGATTTAGAGGCATGAGCCAAATATGATTTTTCATTTTCACTCTGAAAGCCGAGAAGCAAAATACCACTTAATGAAAACAGGACAGCTACAACCATATGTTTTTTTGTAATTTTCTTGATGATTTGACCGCCCTTCATATAACCACCACCATATAAAAAAATAAAAGCATTATTCATTTTCTATCATGGCCATGAATAAATGCTTTTATCCGGTCTTGATAAATGAATCCTAATTTGCTTGACTTTTAGTATCAAATATTTAGCTATTTCTCCTTATTATACTAATAATTTGAATATAAATATTTGATTTTGTTTATGCTATAAAACGAAAAGCATATGTATTTGAACAGGAGATATTATCTCCTGTTCAAGTAATACTAGTTACGTGTACGTTCAAATGGTCGACCAGCTGCACGCCCTAAGTCTCTAACCATTTCTGTAAAAGTAGCTCCTATTTCATCAAAAGCTGCTCCTCCACGTAAACGGTCATCCATTGTACGTACTCGTGTTACTTGATCTCTGTCTGTTACAACATGAACGTTCTTACCACGAACCATGTTTTCAATGTTATTTTCAACCTTTTCTTCTAATTTAGCTTGGTTTGCACCTTGTTTAGTTGGTTCAACAGCAACTACAACTTCGTCATCATGCATAACTACTCGACAATTACGAATACCATCCATGTTTTCAACAGTACGCTCTATTTGTTGCACTGTTTGTCCATCATAGTTGCTGTGATAATTAGCAGTAGTTTGACCTTTCATTGTACGGTTTTGACCACGTAATACCCCACGTTGGTCTACCATACCTTCACGATTTCCACCAGTTATGCCAGTTTCACCACCACGTGTACCCGCTTGACCATCAATGCCAGTTCCACGTGTACCTGCTCTTCCTTGAATACCAACTCCACCTTGTTGACCATCATCTAATGTTCCATGTGGAACAGCAGTTCCTGCCCCAGTCATTCCTGTTCTACCAGCCATTCCTCGTTCAGAAAAACCTGCTCCACCGATACCAGTACCTCTTAAGCCAGCACCACGATCATTAACCCCCAATTGACCACCACGAATGCCACGGCCTTGACGTTGTTCAACACCATATCCAGTAATTCCTTGACGGCCAGTACGATGGTTTGGTGTAAACATATCTGTAATAGGCCCTTCGCCTGTCCATCTCGCACCTGTTACACCACGTCCGCCTGTACCAGCGGCACCTTGACCAGTTACCCCTGCTCCGCGGTTGCCAACACCAAACCAGCCACCACCAGCTCCGGCTCCACCGCCTGCTCCAGCTCCTTGACCAAATAAGCCACCACCAGCTCCAGCTTGACCTTGTGCACCTGCTCCACGGCCTTGTCCAAATACTCCACCTTCAGCACCAACAGCGCCATGAGCACCAGTGCCAGCTGCACCTACTCCTGTTCCAGCACCCTGTCTAGTGCCATCCATTGTATATCCAATCTCTCGGTTAGCCGCTCCTGCGCCACCCATGTCTCTTGCTTGATTATCGACACCACAACCAGCTAAACCACCTATAATCATTGTTGCTGCAGTAATTGTAATCGCGAATTTTCGCATTTGATAACCTCCTTTCACCATTTATAGTGGCATTTTAAGATCCTTTTTAGTCTGTTAATATGTAGGAAAAGAAGTAAAAACAAGGGGAGATTTTAAATCCATTTAAATCTAAAAAATCTAAAAAATCTAAATTAATTCAGCTTTTTAGTTTTTAAAGCCAATATAAAGAAGAGACAACAGTACGTTGTCTCCTCTCATTCATTTGTTCATCAATCGTCAAAGTCATCAAATTCTTGAAACTGATGCGGCATTTGTGGACTCATTGGTTGACTAGGTCCTTGCATCATGCCTGGTGACATCGGTTGCGAAGGTGCCATTCCTCCCCAATCCTGCATTCCTTCGATTGCTTGTTGTTGTGATCCAAACTGTTGATACGGCATTGCTTGTTGTGGTGCCATTTGATGCGGTTGTTGAAATGGCATCGCTTGATGTGGTGCCATTTGATGCGGTTGATACGGCATCGCCTGCTGTGGTGCCATTTGATGCGGTTGATACGGCATCGCCTGCTGTGGTGCCATTTGATGCGGTTGATACGGCATCGCCTGCTGTGGTGCCATTTGATGCGGTTGATACGGCATCGCCTGCTGTGGTGCCATTTGATGCGGTTGATACGGCATCGCCTGCTGTGGTGCCATTTGATGCTGTTGATATGGCATCGCCTGCTGTGGTGCCATTTGCTGCGGTTGTTGATACGGCATCGCTTGATGTGGTGCCATTTGCTGCGGTTGGTATGGCATTGTTTGTGCATAGTATGGTGTCATATTTTGTTGATATGGCATCGGAGAACCTCCACCACAAGGAGCACAACCTGGTTGTACTGGAGAAATTGGATAGTACGGTGGACATGGCACCATTTGTGGCATAGGGGCCATAGGGGCCATAGGTGCCATAGTAGGCTGCATTTGAGGTTTCATCATTGGTGGCGCCTCCTTTATTGGCATAACTGGTGGTTTCTTTGGCATCTCTGGCTTAATCATTTCCTTAGGTTTTTCCACCTTTGGAGCAACTGGTGGTTTCGGAACTTTGGGCATTGGTGCCTTATAAGGTTGTGGTTTATAAATATTAAAGTTCATGTTAAATTCTTGCATTTGCTTTGCTGTTAATGGCTGTGGTGGCGGTGCCGTTGGCATCATCATTGGCGGCATTTCTGGCATTGGTACTTCTTTTGGTTTTTCTGGTGGCTGTGGTGCCACTTTTGGTTTTTCTTTTACTGGTGGTGTGACTGGTGCTTCTTTCTTTACGATGGGAGCTTCTTTTTTGGCCATACCAACGAGAGAATCGTATGGTTGTTCTTTTTTTACAGGCACACTCCCTGTAGGTATTTTAATTTTCATTCCTGGCATAATCATGTCTGGATTCGAAAGGTGGTTATTTGCCGCTTTTAGTTGTTCAAAGTCAACATTGTACTTTTTTGCCAATTTCCATAAAGTATCTCCTTTTTGTACAATATGAATTTTCATAGTTCTCCCTCCTTAACTTAGTTTCCATTCCTTTTTGAATAATGGACGAAATGATTACTCTAAGGTCAATCTATGCTTACTTAACTCGTCCTATAACTACGAAAATTGGTAGAGTTTTTTTGAAGGGAGCATTATTCAATGAACATCTTAAGCATTTCAATTTGGAATTGTATTCAAAAAAAAGAAGGAGACCTACTTCATCTCCTTCATGCTTACTTATGCACGTTGTAACATCCGCTCTAATGCAAGTAAAGCGTCTGTGGCCACTTCTGGTCCAACTTTAATCTGGTTGATTGCATTCCCATCTACTATTGATTCTAATGACCATAATAAATGAGGCAGATCGATGCGGTTCATCGTTAAACATGGACACATATTTGGGTTTAATGAAATAACTGTTTTATCTGTGTGAACATTACCTAAGCGACGAACCAAGTTCATTTCTGTCCCAACAGCCCACTTACTATTAGCTGGAGCAGCTTTTAGCTTTTCAATAATGTAATGGGTTGATCCTGCATCATCTGCTAATTGAACCACCTCATGAGTACACTCTGGATGAACAATAATTTGAAACTCTGGGTCTGATTCACGCAGTTCCCGAATATTCTCCACTGTAAATTTCTCATGAACCGAACAATGACCCTTCCATAAAATTACTTTTATTTCTTCAAGTTCACCTTCATACTCTAACCTTTCGATAATAGGGTCCCAAACTGCCATTTGTTCAAGGGGAATTCCTAGATCAAAAGCCGTATTTCTTCCTAAATGTTGGTCTGGCAAAAATAAAATTCGTTCTTTTTGAGTAAATGCCCACTCAACCATCTTTTTCGCATTAGAGGAAGTGACAGTCGCTCCCCCATTACGACCACAAAACGCTTTAATCGCAGCTGTACTATTTACATACGTTAAAGGTAGGATTGTATCTCCAAAATCTTTCTCTAATGCTTTCCATGCTTTTTCTGTTTGGTTAATATCAGCCATATCTGCCATCGAGCAGCCCGCACGCATATCAGGCAAAACAACTATTTGACGCTCATCTGTTAAAATGTCGGCTGTTTCAGCCATAAAGTGTACACCACAAAATACTACAAAATCAGCTTCAGTATTTTTTGCGGAAATTTGAGCAAGCTGCAATGAATCTCCTGTTACGTCAGCAAATTGAATGACTTCATCTCTCTGATAATGGTGTCCTGGAATGAATAGACGTTTCCCTAATTCTGCCTTAATTTCACGAATTCTAGTTTCCATTTCTTCCGTCGTCATATCACGATATTTTTCTGGAAGCATTTGATTGGTATTTAATAATTCTTGTAAGCTCATCCTTTTTTTCCTCCTTCTAAATTAAAGCTTATATCTAATGCCGATACTGAATGTGTTAATGCACCTAATGAAATATAATCCACACCTACATTTCGGTAAAGAGCCAAGTTGTTGACTTGAATTCCACCCGATGCCTCCGTAACAATATGTTCTGGAACTAATTGAACCCATTTTTCCATCACATCTGGTGGGCAATTGTCAAACATAATAATATGAGCCCCTGCTTCAACCGCTTCTCGTACTTCTTCCTCCGTTTCAACTTCAACCTCAATTTTTACCATGTGGCCTAGGCTTGCTTTAGCTTTATTTACAGCTTGAGTAATACTTCCTGCTGCTGTAATATGGTTGTCCTTAATCATTACACCATCATATAAACCAAAACGATGATTAAATCCTCCTCCACTACGAACGGCATACTTTTCAAAAATTCGCAAACCAGGTGTTGTTTTTCTCGTATCACAAATTCTTGTATGGCTGTCATTTAAAGTTTCAACCGCTTTGCTTGTGAATGTTGCAATTCCACTCATACGCTGCATTAAGTTTAGAATTACACGTTCACCAGTGAGCAATGTTTTTACTGGTCCTGTTACTTGGGCAACGCAAGTTCCATAGTCAACTCTATTCCCATCATGATAGTGATATAGAACATCAACGTTCGGATTCAGCATTTTATAGCCGAGCTTAATGATATTTAATCCTGAAATTACACCCTCACCTTTTACAATAAAATGGCCTGTTCTAATATCCTCATCCGAAAAAATAGTGTTTGTTGAAATATCTCCTTCACCAATATCCTCAATAAAAAATTGCTGAAGCTTCTCTTTTACCTTAAGGTCATTCATGTTTATCCCCCTATATTACAAAGTTACTAACGAAACCTTTTTTGTTTAACACATACGGCTCACCCTTATGGATTGAACAAAAAACCGTCTGAAGTAAACAGTGGTCACTAGAAAGTGGATAGTCAATACGATAATGGCTTCCTCGACTTTCTTTTCTACATAGTGCAGAAGCTGCAATTAAATAACCAATCGTCAGCATGTTGCGGATTACGTGTTGTTCCGAAGAAATTTGGTAATATTGATTAGACTGAATTAATGATTTATATTTTTCAAACCATCTTATTGCTTTCAATAAGTTTTCTTTTGTTCTGACAATACCTACCCATTTGGACATAATCTCTTGTATTTCGTTTATTGTTGGAAGTTCTTGAACAGTGCTCATATCCTGACAAACGATTGGCATCACTTTCGTTTGTCGTACAGTTTCTTCAGTATGGAGAATCGTTCGAGCAAGTTCGTTTGCAAATACGACTCCTTCTAGTAAAGAATTACTTGCTAATCGATTTGCTCCATGGACACCTGTATTCGCAACCTCTCCAATAGCATATAATCCGTCTAATGATGTTTTCCCTTGAGCATTTGTTTCGACTCCACCCATCATAAAATGAGCGCCAGGCGCAATGGGAATTAGCCCATTTTCTAACTGAATCCCTGCTTTAACACAAAGAGAAGACACTGATGGAAACTTCTTTTGAAAATCATGAATAGAACGGATATCTAAGAAAACTTTTTCATTTTTCAAAATCCTTTGGAAAATCACTCTTGCTACAACATCTCGAGGAGCTAGGTCACCAAGTTCATGCTTTCCTTCCATTAGTAACTGTCCGTCTTCAGTAACAAGACGAGCCCCTTCTCCCCTTACCGCTTCTGAAACTAACCCTGCACCTCTTCCATTCTTGACGAGCATCGTAGGATGAAATTGAACAAACTCCATATCAGCAAGTCGTGCTCCTGCACGGTATGCAAGGGCCATACCATCTCCAGTTATTGTCGAGTGATTAGATGTAACTGAATAGAGTTGTCCTGCCCCGCCCGTTGCTAGCACGACATGCGGTGCAAAATACCGAACGGGTTGTTGATATTTATCCAAACACACGACACCATAACATTGACCATTTTCAACCATTAAATCTCTTGCATCCGTATGATCATGAATGGTTACATGCTGTTTTACTCTCGTAATAAGGCGAGTCGTTAATTCTTTTCCTGTCGCATCCCCACCAGCATGAAGAATTCGTCGTTTTAAATGAGCGCCTTCCTGACCTAATAAATACGTACCATCTTTTCCTTTATCAAATTGCACTCCAAGAGTTTCTAACTTTTCAATCATTGTGGCTCCTTGCTTTACAAGAAGCTCAGTAACATCTTCATTATTGTAATGACAACCAGCGCGTAGCGTATCTAAAAAATGATCTCTCCAATCATCTTCTTGATCAATAACTGCTGCAATACCACCTTGAGCCATCATTGAATTACTATGAGAAACATCTGACTTTGTGATGATTATCACATTCTTGTGGAAAGAAAGAAGTTCAGCTGCCATTAGCCCTGCAATTCCACTTCCAACGATAATGACATCTGAATTAAATACTTTCATAACTAAATGACCTCCTTAGCCATTTACATCTGTCTTGACACCTATCTTTACATAATTTTAAACTAGTGACAAGAGTTTTTTTACAATTACATCTGTGTAAGATATTAGAAATTAAAGAAATAGCCATGAAGGAAGGATTTGACCAATGATATATCTAGACTATTGTGCTACGACTCCAATGTCAGAAAAAGCTTTATCGACCTACTCAAAAGTAGCGAAAGAATATTTCGGTAACCCTAGTAGCTTACATGACTACGGCACATATGCTCATCAATTACTTGAACAATCAAGAAAAGATATTGCGAAAATGATCGGTGCAGAAAAAGAAGGTATTTACTTCACAAGTGGTGGGTCAGAAAGTAATTATTTATCCCTTCTATCAATAATTCGAGGAAATAGTAATCGCGGAAAACATATTATATCTACCAAAATTGAACATCCTTCTGTCCTGAATTCATTGAAAATTTTAGAAAAGGAAGGGTATTCTATAACGTTTGTGCCAGTCAATTCGTTTGGGGTGGTAGAGCTTGAACAATTAGAAAGCGAAATCAGAGAAGAAACTGTACTTGTGTCCATTGGCCATGCAAATAGTGAACTTGGTACGATTCAAAATTTGAAGGCTATCGGTGAATTATTGAAAAGTAAAAACGTATTATTTCACAGTGATTGCGTTCAAACCTTCGGAAAACTTTCTATCGATGTCAAAGATTTTCACCTTTCAGCTGTTACGATGTCCGCCCATAAAATTTATGGACCTAAAGGAGTAGGTGCTGTATACTTGTCCCCTGAGCTTTCATGGAGTGCAATTGTTCCAAATAGTTCACAGGAGAAAGGATTTCGCCAAGGTACAGGAAATGTTCCTGGGATTGCTGCATTTTCTGTTGCCGCAACAGATTTACATCGAGCAATGAACAGCGATAGTGAACGATTTCAACAGTTACAACAGTTATTTTTACAGTCCATTGACTCATCAAAAATAACCCTTGAAGGGCATCCGAAACATCGTTTAGCTCATCACCTTTGTCTTCGAGTTAAAGGAATTGAAGGGCAATTTATGATGCTTGAATGTAATCGCAAAGGTATAGCCATATCTACAGGAAGTGCTTGTAAGGTAGGACAAACTACACCATCTATTGCAATGACCGAAACTGGAAAAACAATTGACGAAGCTCGAGAGATGATCCGAATATCATTTGGAAGAGAAACAACAGAAGAGCATATACGTTTTACAGTTAAAGCGATGAACGATATTATCGAAAATTATTTTCGTAACTAGCCCAAAATATTTTACAAAACCGTACTAAAGTGAACTTGTTTTAGATTGAAAGAGAAAGAGGGGAAAGAAATGACAACGAAAAAAATATTAGGAGAAGAACGTCGTAAATTAATATTAAGTTGGTTAAAATCGACCAATACTCCTATTACAGGAAACGATTTAGCAGAAAAAACTGGGGTCAGTCGGCAAGTTATTGTTCAAGACATTTCGATTTTGAAGGCACGAAATCATCCCCTTATAGCGACTGCTCAAGGGTATATGTTTATCAAACCAAATCATGAAGAACAAACAGTCAGACAAGTGATTGCCTGTAAACATCATCCAAATGAAACAGAAGAAGAACTATTATTACTTGTGGATCACCGTGTGACCGTTCGGGATGTGATGATAGAGCACCCTATTTATGGCGATTTAACCGGTTCTTTAATGTTAAATAATCGGCATGACGTTTTACAATTTACGGAGAAAATGCGTGAAACAAAAGCTGTACTTCTTTCGGAATTAACTGAAGGAGTACATCTCCACACTATCGAAGCCGATCGAATGGAGCATATTGAAGCTGCTGTAAATGCGTTAAAGCAAAGGGGATTTTTATTAAACTAACTAAAAACGTTTAATTTTCTTAATACAATTTAAAAAAACTAGCTCACCTGGTGAGCTAGATTCATTTAGTATCAACCTTTTTCAGAGCGTTGTTTTTTCTACTTTTGCTGAAGAAATGGTAAAGAAAGGATAACTCCCTAATACACGAACTCCACAACCTAATGCTTCTAATTCTGCAATGACACCTGGAATTAAAATCTCATCCATCTTTTGCTCTACATCAATTACAAAGAAATAATTACCTAACCCCGTTTTCATTGGACGCGATTCAATTTTAGAAAGATTGAGCTTTCGCCATGAAAATGCGCTTAAAACTTGGTGTAGTGCCCCAGAGTAATCAGAAGGTAATGTAATCATCAACGTAGTTTTATGCCCTAAAGTATAAGGTGTAACAATTTCTTCACGTTTTTTTGACAAAATCACAAAGCGAGTACGGTTATTTTCGTAATCATGAATATTCTTTTCAATAATGGAAAGATTATAGGTTTTAGCAGCTAGTTCATTTCCAATTGCTGCTACTTTTAAGTTCGGATTTTCCATCACAAACTTCGCTGCAGCACTAGTAGAATTAGCATACTTTACTTCACCTTGAGGTAAAGCTATTCTTAAGAATTCATGACATTGAGCAATGGCATGTGGATGTGAGTAAATTGAATGAACCGATTTCCAATCATTTAAATGATTAGGGTGAATAAGTAAATGTTGCTCAACTGGTACACTAACTTCACCAACAATTGGCAGTTGATGTTTATGAATAAGATAGTCTAATGTCAAATTTACCGAACCTTCAATAGCATTTTCTAATGGGACAACAGCAGCATCTACTTCTCCACTAGATACCCCTTCCATACACGTTGGGATAGTAGAAAATTCTTTACGGATTTGTTTTGGGAAGATCGACATAGTTGCCATTTCTGTAAATGAACCAGCTGGTCCTAAAAATCCTATCGTTTTCATTTGTTACACCGTTCCTTTCTTTTAAGAGCCTGAACCGACAACTTCAACTTTAATAACGGTTTCTAAATCCCGTATTGATTGAATAAGTTTATTTACTTCCATTTTCATCGTAACTGTATCGATCGTTAACGTAATATTCGCTCTTCCTTTTAATGGGATCGTTTGGTTAATGGTTAGTACATTACATCCCGAAGCAGCAACAATTGAGAGCAACTGAGATAGCGTTCCTGAACGATCTTCTAAGTTAATTGATAAAGTAATAATCTTTTCTTTAATCATTTTATGAAAAGGATAAATGCCATCACGATATTTGTAAAATGCACTCCTGCTTAGTCCTACTTCTTTTACGGCTTCATTTATTTTTTTAACTTTGCCTGATTCTAGTAACTCTTTAGCTTCAAGTGTCTTTTGCATCGCTTCAGTTAACATATCTTCACGTACGAGGTAAAACTGTTCAATACCTTTGGACATCGTACCATCACCAATCCCTCTAAAGCTATTTTACCATTATAAATTTGTTAGAACCTTTTGACAATGGTAAATTCCTTTCCTCTTTTCCTACTTGAGGTTAACACAGATACAAAATCGTTAATGAAAATAATGAAAAAACACTTAAAAAGCCGCCTTTTTAGAGGCGACTCTCTTGTTGCTTATTCAACAAACTCAAATTCGTACTCTAATAAACGAACGATATCTCCATCTTTGGCACCGCGATTCCTCAATGCATCATCGACTCCCATACCCCGTAACTGTCTGGCAAACCGACGAACAGATTCATCACGAGAGAAATCCGTCATTTTAAATAACTTTTCGATATCAGCTCCTGAAATAACATACGAACCATCATCCCCTCGCGTAATGATGAATGGATCCTCTTTCTTTTCATGGCGATACAATACTCTCGTTTGATCAGGTACTTCTTCATATAATGGAAACTCAGGTGTATGATCGACTTTATCAGCTACTGCTAGCGATAGTTCTCTCACACCTTGCCTTGTAAAAGCTGAGATAGGAAAAACTGGGATATCCTCTTGTAAAGCTTCTTTAAATTGCTTTAAATTCTCTTCTGATTCAGGCATGTCCATTTTATTAGCTACAATAATTTGCGGTCTTTCTAAAAGACGCATGTTGTATTGTCTTAGTTCGTCATTAATCTTTACGTAATCTTCATAAGGGTCTCGCCCTTCTAAGGCAGACATATCAATAATATGTACAATTACTTTCGTACGTTCAATATGCCTTAAAAATTGATGACCTAATCCTACCCCAGAATGAGCGCCTTCGATCAAACCTGGTAAGTCAGCCATAACAAAGCTTCTTCCATCCTCTGTCTCTACAACACCTAAATTAGGTGTTAAAGTTGTGAAGTGATAGTCAGCAATCTTTGGCCTTGCTGCGGAAACGACTGACAGTAGTGTAGACTTCCCGACACTAGGGAATCCAACTAATCCAACATCCGCAAGAACTTTCAGCTCTAAAGATACATATCTTTCTATACCAGGCTCCCCATTTTCAGCAATTTCTGGTGCTGGGTTTGATGGTGTCGCAAACCTTGTATTTCCACGTCCACCACGACCACCTTTAGCAATCACCGCTTGCTGACCATGTTGCGTTAAATCAGCAATCACTTCATGCGTGTCATCATCAACAACAGTTGTTCCTGGTGGGACTTTAATGATAAAGTCTTCAGCATTTTTTCCGTGCTGATTCTTAGGACGCCCGTGCTCTCCTCTTGGAGCTTTAAAGTGTTTTTGGTAACGGAAGTCCATGAGTGTTCTTAAACCTTCTTCAACTTCAAATATAACATCCGCACCTTTACCACCATCTCCACCAGCTGGGCCACCATCTGGAACATATTTTTCTCGGCGATAGGCAACCATCCCATTTCCACCGTCGCCACCTTTAACATAAACCTTAACCTTATCTACAAACATAAATATTCTCACCTCTAAATTATTTCAACGCTACGACAAAAAACATTTCATTAACAGAAATTTGCTTTTCTGTAATCTTAAATAGCTCTGATGATGGTGACTGGAACCAAGATGTAATGGATGAGATTTCTTTAAACTGTCCTTGAAAATCAAATATTAATTTGATTTCGTCCTCTAACAACTGAAACGTAATTAATAAATGATTTTCTGTACCTTCATCACAGCACTGATCGATTAATTTCATTAAATTAGAACACCATTCATGCAGTACATTCTCATAATGACTTAAATCTTTCACATCACCAATGACTTCTATTTCTAGTTCATAATAATGGTTTTCCCAATTAAAAGTTAATAAATCCGCTACTACTGCTGGTATATTCAAATTAGATAATTTACTTTCATTTTGAGATTGCTGTATGACAGAATGAATAATTTCTTCAACTCGTTCAGGTCGATTCAAAGCAAGATTCCCTTTGATTAATTGCATTACATTTAACCAGTCATGCCGTGAATGACTCAAAATATTAATAATTTCTTTTGGTTTGGCCATACCTGTACTCCACCTTATCATTACTATGCTCTAAACAGTATAGCAAAAATTCACGTATGTTTCTTTTATTTTAAAAAAAAGAAAAGCGGAAGGGTCTTGTTCAGCCCCAACTAGCAAATGTACGAGTACTTACATCCACTAATTAAAAAGCAAAGGCCATAAAGTGAAAGGACCATCAGTGAGGGTTTTCCCTCCCCCCACTGATGGTCCTTTCTAGGTAAAAAGACTCAATCCACAAAGGTGCGAAATATTCTTTTCTAAACGCATCCATACTAACAAAAAGTTTGTGATTAGACAGGAGTGAATTCCGTGGTACAACCTCAAAACGATACTGTCCACCAGTCTATTCTGGCTATACAAAAAGCACTACAGGCTTTACAAGTAAAAGCTGATAATCCTCAATTAATGATTTAAGCTGAAGACAAGCTTCACCAACTAAAGCTACAATTAAAGGAAGAGGAAAAATCAGCAGCTCCTCAAGTTCTGCAAGAAATTCAACAAACCGAACAACAAATTAATTCTATTTTATATGAGTTACATCACCAGTTACACCAACAACAAAGGTTATAGTCTAAGGACTAGGCAATCGATTTTTAAGATGTATATGACAATCAGGGATCAAGCAAATCACGCTTAGTCCCTTTAGAAATTTAAGATACATATAAGTATTGACAGACTAAAAGTTCCATCATATACTAACAACATAATTAAAGCCGACTAAAAAGATATGATTTGTCACAAATTAGAAAATACGGTACTTAAAGGAGGTCTGTGCAATGGCTGATGTTCAAATTAAAGATGTAGGTAAGACATTCCATAACAAAGATGATAAAACAGCTTACACAGTCTTTGAAAATATAAATCTAGATTTAAAATCAGGAGAGTTCGTATCTTTGCTTGGTCCATCTGGATGCGGAAAGTCAACATTGTTAAACATTGTTGCAGGTCTAGACCAAGCAACCACTGGTACAGTGAAAGTTAGTAACCGTGTCATTTCAAGCCCTGGCTCTGACCGAGGCGTTGTTTTCCAAGAAGCAGCTCTTATGCCTTGGTTGACGGTACTTGAAAACGTTATGTTCGCATTAAAAAAGAAAATGAAAAAAGATGAAGCCAAACAAAAAGCAATCGAGTATTTAAAACTCGTACATTTAAGTAAATTTATCAATTCTTATCCACACGAACTTTCAGGCGGGATGAAACAACGTGTGTCCATTGCTCGTGCTTTAGCGATGGATCCGAAAATTCTCTTAATGGATGAGCCATTTGGAGCTTTAGATGAGCAAACCCGTTCGATGTTACACAAAGAAGTTCAGTATATTTGGGAGGAAACGAAAAAAACAATCCTCTTTGTTACCCATAATATTCGTGAATCCATCCTTTTATCAGATCGTATTGTCTTAATGGGAGTTAGACCTGGCGGCATTATTAAAACATTTGATGTAAATATACCAAGACCTAGAAAACAAGCCAGTCCAGAATTTATCAAGCTAGAAGAAGAAATTATGGAGCATCTAGCTGGTGAAATAGAAAAAGTCATGAGGGAGGAAATGGGAGATGACTACAATAGTAAGAAGGCTGCTCTTCTTTATGGCACTAATCGTAATCTGGGAGATCACATATAGACTAAACCTTAGTTATCAATTTTTCTCTGTCATGATGTTCCCTTCACCAGGTGGAACGTTAACACAGCTATATCGTGGTTTCTTTGAAACGGGAATATTATTTCACGCATTAACAACAAGTATCCAAAGAATTATTATTGGTTTTGTTCTCGCTATTATTATCGGTGCTTCACTAGGTATTTTATTGGCACGATCGAGGTTTGCTGATGATACATTAGGATCACTCGTTATTGCTCTTCAATCGGTTCCGAGTATTGTATGGTTACCGATTGCGCTTATGTTTTTTGCAGGTAGTGATTTTGCCATTATCTTTATTATAGTATTGGGTGGAACCTGGGCGATGACGATGAATGTAAGAATGGGTATCAAAAATGTTCAACCACTTCTAATTCGAGCCGCTCGGACCATGGGATATAACCGTACAGAACTTGTTTGGAAAGTAATGATCCCTGCCTCTATCCCTTCTGCTTTAACTGGTGCAAGACTTGCCTGGGCGTTCGGTTGGCGTGCGTTAATGGCTGGGGAGCTTCTTGGAACAGGTGGTTTAGGACGTACATTACTAAATGCAAAAGATATGTTCAATATGGACCTTGTTATTGCAATTATGGTTATTATTTCATTAATCGGTTTAACGGTTGAGTATTTAATATTTAACAGAGTAGAAAAACGAGTCCTTACTCGCTTCGGACTATCAAAATAATAAATAGGGGGAAACAACATGAAAAAATTATTAAAAGCTGTTGCAGGTGTTGCCTTAGTTGGGATGCTAGCTGCTTGTGGCTCTGGGAACACTTCAGGTGAAGGCTCAGCCGATAGTGTCTCAATCGGATACTTTCCAAATCTAGATCACGCAGCAGGTATTGTTGGAATGGAAAAAGGATTTTTCCAAGATGAACTTGGAGATGTTGAAGCTAGCTTTAGAGATTTCCCAAATGGAAATGACTTTATCGAAGCGCTAGACGCTGGGACATTAGACATCGGTTACGTTGGACCTGGTCCTGCCATTAACTACTTCTTAAGAGGTGGAGATGTTGTCGTATTAAGTGCCGCAGCTAATGGAGCTACTTTAATCGTCGCTCGTGAAGATGCTGGTATTGAAGAACTTGCTGACTTTGACGGGAAGTCGTTCTGTACACCAGGTAATGGTTGTACTCACAATGTTCAGTTAGAAATCATGCTTCAAG
Organism: Alkalihalobacterium alkalinitrilicum; assembly: GCF_002019605.1. NCBI lineage: Bacteria > Bacillati > Bacillota > Bacilli > Caryophanales > Bacillaceae > Alkalihalobacterium > Alkalihalobacterium alkalinitrilicum. The sequence goes on from NZ_KV917368.1 coordinate 2,860,013, forward strand.
ATATTGGTCTTGAATCAAACCGTCTTGGTGGTACTGTTGAACACCAATCACGTATCGCCCCAGCCAACATGGTCGCAATGTTTGAACAAGGGCAAATTGATGCAGCTGCAGCTCCAGAACCTTGGGGCACCTACCTTGTTGAAGAATTAGGAGCCAAAGTTGTGACTGAATGGAATGATGTATTTTTAGGGGAAACATTACCAAGTGTTGTATTAGTAACTTCTAAACGTTTCATGGAAGAACAGCCTGAAATTGTTAATGCTGTATTAAAAGGGCATATTGAGTCTGTTCAGTACACTCAAGACCATACTGAAGATACGTTAAAGGCTATTAATGACACTCTTTATAATTTAACACAGCAACGCTTACCAGAAAGTGTTCTTGAAAATGCTTGGCAGCGTATGGTTGTTACAACAGATACGTTCCCAGAAGCACTTCAAGCATGGGCGGATGCGTCTTACCAATTAAGCTTTATTGAAGAAGATCCTGATTTAGATGGATTCGTAGATACTTCAAAACTTGAAGACCTATTAAAATAAGGATAAACAAGGAGGCTTCCATTATTATTTAGTGGGAGCCTCTTTTTGCTTCTTATTATTGGAAGTGTACTCGCGTTCCTTTATATAGTTAAGTAACGTTTTTACTTGTCCATAATGGGACTCAAGCTCCATTATTCTCGCAAAAATGAAAAACACACGGTTAACTAAGATGCCGTGTGTTTCTTGAATATTCAGCTATTTTATTAATACAGCTAACTATCAAAGCTAACATGCGAATGTTAAATCATCTCTATCACTTTTTGTACAACAACCTCGCCTTGATCGATACAATCTGGCAATCCAAGGCCTTCATAGGCTGCGCCTGCGACATAAACACCAGGCATTTCCTCTACTAAATTAGCTTTTAACTGCTCAATTCTTTGCTTATGTCCTACCATATATTGAGGCATAGCTTTATTCCAACGTGTAATTTTATAAAATTCAGGTTCCTCATTTATATTCATGATCTTCTTTAAGTCTTTCTGCACTGCTGCAAGGATACTTTCATCTGATTCACCTACAATTTCATCATTTCCAAAACGCCCCACGTAACAACGAAGGAGCGCATAACCATCTGGAGCAGAGTGTTTCCACTTTTTATGCGTCCATGTACAGGCCGTGATTGAGTATTCACTCTTTTTGGCAACAACAAACCCTGTACCTTTAAGTTCCCCTTTAATGCTCGAAAGCGGGAAACCCATTGCAATAGTAGCTACAGAAGTGGATGGAATTCCCTTTAGCGGATTAATAATAAGATCGTAATCTCTTAATAACTTTTGAGTCACTTCGTGGGGTGTCGTTAAAATGACTCGGTCAAACGTCTCTACATTTCCATTGGAAAACGTTAATTTATACCTCTCCCCGTCTTTTTGGACTCGCTCAATATCTACTGCCTTTATGACCGCATCTTCATCTAAATAGTTTTCAAGACTGTCTACTAATGATTGCAAGCCACCTTTAAATGACATAAACATTCCTCTAGACTTACTTGACTGAGTCGGTTTAACAGGCTTCGGTGTCGCCTTACTCATCCCTAGTATAAGACTACGATATTTTTGCTCCACTTGATGAAATTGAGGAAAAGTGGCCATTAAACTTAGTCGATCAATATCTCCTGCATAAATTCCAGATAACAATGGTTCAATTAAATTTTCAACTACCTCATCACCTAACCGTTTTCTAAAAAATTGGCCCAATGATTGGTCTGCACCAGGCAGACTTGTTTTTGGTAGAAACAAATCCCCTGCTGCACGTAGTTTTCCAAATGGTGAAAACAGTTTTGTTGTTGCAAAAGGTGCTAGCTTTGTAGGTATTCCCATAATAGCACCACCTGGAATCGGATACAGTTGGTCATCTTTTAATACGAACGATTGTCCTGTATTGTTATACACGAGCTCCTTCTCTAGTCCAACTTCTTTTGCTAGTCTCGCAGCGCTTTGCTTTCTAGCCAAAAAAGAGTCTGGGCCTTGTTCGATGACAAAGCCGTTTGTATAGTCGGTTTTTATTTTACCACCTAACTTTTCACTCGACTCAAACAGCTTGTACTCCAAGCCTAAGCCTTTACTCATTATTTCTTTTTGTAGATAATAAGCAATGGTTAAACCTGTAATTCCCCCTCCAACGATAGCCACTCTTTTTTTCTGTCTGTTACTCACTAGATGTCACGTACTTTCTCTTTTAACTTTTCAGTAACGACTTTGGCTAAACAGTTTATAAATTCTTGTTGTGCGTTAGGCATTTCAGGTCGATAGTAATCTACATTAAGTTCATCTGTAATTACTTTACACTCCGTATCATTATCGTAAAGAACTTCAAGATGATCCGCGACAAAGCCCACTGGACAATAGATAAAGGATTGGTAGTTCGACTTCTCATAAAGATCACGAGTCAAATCTTGTACGTCAGGTCCAATCCAGGGCTCTGGCGTATTACCTGCACTTTGCCAACCAATTGTATAGTTTTTTAGACCTGCAGCATTTGCAATTAAATCTGCTGTCTCTTGAAGTTGCTTTGGATAAGGATCACCCATTTGAATGATCTTTTCAGGTAAACTATGAGCTGAGAAAATAACAACTGCCGAATTTTCATCTTCTATATTAGCCATAGTTTGTTTGATTTGGTTTGCCCAATACTCAACAAAAAGAGGTTCAGCATACCAACTATCAATACTATAGATTGCAGGACCTGAAATTTTCTCTGCTTCTTCTTTCGCTCGACAGTTATACGATTTCACACTAAAAGTAGAATAATGAGGGGCTAAGACGATACTGATCGCTTCTTCAATACCATCTTCTTTCATTTGCAAAACGGCATCCTCAATAAATGGATCAATATGCTTTAAGCCAAGATATGCCTTGAATTCAAGGTGATCAAAGCGTTTATTCATTTCATCTTCTAATCCTTTAGCTTGGGCTTCTGTTATTTTTGCTAACGGACTAATGCCACCGATGGCTTCGTAGCGTGAAATTAAATCTTCTAGAGCTTCTTCAGAAGGTTTTCTACCTCTACGGATATGTGTATAGTAAGACTCTACCTCATCTAAACTCCGAGGAGTTCCATACGCCATTACGAGAAGTCCAATTTTTCGTTTAGACATTCTACTAACAACCCCTATCTGCTATATTATTTAGTGCTACTATATTCATGTACGAATGCAGTAAGTCTTCGTAATGTATCAGGATTCACTTCTGGAAAAACGCCGTGCCCAAGATTAAAGATATGTCCTGGGGCATGTCCCATACCTTGGTCTAAGATTGCTTTTGCCTTCTCTTCAATTACTTCCCATGGTGACAGGAGAATTGCAGGATCAAGATTTCCTTGTACAGGCTTATTCACACCTTTAGTCCCCGCTTCTGTAATTGAAAGTCTCCAGTCTAAGCCAACAACATCTAATGGGAGGTCATTCCATTCTTTCACCAAATGGCTCGCTCCAACTCCAAACATAATTAACGGTACACCTTCACCTCTTAATTCTGCAAAAATACGGTTCATAACTGGTTTTACAAACAATCGGTAGTCTGCAACATTTAATGCTCCTACCCAAGAATCGAAGATTTGTATTGCTTGTGCGCCAGCTTTTATTTGTGATTTTATATATGTAATGGTCATGTCACCAAGCTTGTCCATTAATAGATGCCATGCGTCTGGCTCTGCATACATAAATGCCTTTGTTTTGTTGTAATTTTTAGAAGGACCGCCTTCAATCATATAACTCGCTAATGTGAAAGGAGCGCCACCAAAGCTAATAAGTGGAACATTGAGTTGTTCTCTTAAGATTTTTATTGTTTCTAAAACATAAGGCACATCTTCTTCTGGTTGGATTGTTCCTAATTTCGCAACATCTTCTTTAGATCGAATAGGATTATCAATGACTGGACCAATTCCTGATTTAATTTCCACATCAACCCCAATAGCTGGTAGAGGTGTCATGATATCTTTATATAGGATCGCTGCATCATTATTATATTGGTCCACTGGAAGTTTCGTCACATAAGCACAAAGTTCAGGCTGATGCGTGATTTCAAATAGTGAGTACTTTTCTTTTATTTCACGATATTCAGGCTGTGAACGGCCCGCTTGCCTCATATACCACACTGGTGTATGATCTGTTTTTTCCCCTCTACAAGCTCTTAAAAAGTTATCATTAAATTGGGTAGTCATTCCTACACACCTTTCTAATTCCGAATATATCGATACGATGTTTATTGTAAATCATTCAGGAAAAAATCATTTTCTATCCCTCAATGATTTGATCAACCTCTTTTACTATAAATCCCACAAATTACAATGTATATACTCCAACTTAAACTGTCAAAAAATTGATGAATATCTAGGACTTATTTACATTCTTAATTTTTATCAATATCAAGTGGTCGATGAACATCGAAGTGAAATGGAACTAATTAGTGAAAGAGCTGTACAAATTTCTGATGTAGCCTCATTATTCAGTTATAAATATATAGCAATTACAGATGTTGATTACCACGGGGTAATCAATCAAGATCAATACGTACAAAATGATACTAAACTTAAAGAAATTTTAACCACGATTGAAGATGTCATACATACCGAAAATGATAAGCAATTGTATCAATCACTCGTGCTCTATAATTCACAATTTGATAGCAGGGTAGATGTCATTATTGAAGGATTAACAGGAACGAACCCCCAAACTATGCAACAACTTGCATTAATTCGATACGAAACGATACATACGGTAAATGAATTAGATGCGATTTTAACAGACCGCTTTATTGTAGCTAGTGAAAATATGAATAATGCCCTTAGTTTAGCTGTAATGATTAGTGTTATTTCCTTTCTTATAGCAACAATGATTGGTGGCGTTTTATTCTACGCTCTTTCTCGCTCAATTAAACAATCCGTTAACCGCACTTTATCAGTCGCAACAGAAGTAAGTAAAGGGAACCTACTTACCGATGAAATTAAAGTTCGGTCAAAAGATGAGTTTGCATTCTTAGCAACAGCTGTAAACGAAATGATTCGAAATTTACGAGGGCTTGTAGCTAATATTACTTCCACTTCACAAAATGTTTCAGCTGCTAGTCATGAACTCGTTTCTTCTTCTGAAGAAGTAAATGCTGGTTCACAACAAGTTGCAGGATCTTTACAAGAAATGGCGAGTGGTCAAACCGAATTAAATCAGTCCATTAATCAATCGGCAACCACATTTCAAGAAATGGAAGGTCATTTAAAATTAGTTTAGCAATCTACGGAAGCTATCGTTTCAAACAAATTTACTCTCATTAAATGCCAATATCGAAGCAGCTCGAGCAGGTGAGGCTGGAAAAGGATTTGCAGTTGTAGCTGATGAAATTCGTAAACTTTCTACTCAAAGCGAAAATGCAGCGAATACAATTTCTGCAATTATTAACCGGATTTCAACCCAAGTAAATCATTCAATTGAAAAGTCATTTCTGCCACAATGGAACAGCAAGTTGCAACAATGGAAAGCGTTACACTAGCATCAGAAGAATTATCAATTATAGCCAACGAGTTGGAACAAAAAATTTCAAATTTTAAAATTTAAATTAAAAAAGTGTCAGGTATCTCATAATAGAGCCTGACACTTCTTTTATTTTCTACCTCTTATAATCCAAATGGACGAGAAACAGGGGAAACGTTAGAGGCTGGCCCCTCCCTGTCAGTTAAATAATCGTAGGGAACTACGAAATATTCATGTAAATGGAATAAATTAATACTACTTATTAAGTACTCACCGCTCCCATCAATGAAACCAATTTTTTGAGCACCACGCTCATTTGTTACCTCGTATATATGATAACGAACTCGTTCATCCTCAGAATGAGTCCAATTCAATTTAACACTTAATAACCGTTTACCACCAAAAGCTAAAGAAGCCTTTAGATCTGAAACCTTTTCAAGTACAATCGGCGGGTCAAGATCATGAACCGCCATTGGTCTTGAAAAGCTAGTACTTTTAAGATCTTCTGGCAAATCATTTAATATTTCTTTAAATAATGCTGTAGGATAACTACTCCCACCTTTTAGATATGATGTTTCTGTTGTGCGATCATGTCCCATCCATATCGCTCCGACAACATTAGGTGTATATCCAGCAAACCAAGCATCTCTTGCCCCTCCACTTATGGCAGTAAACGATGTTGTTCCTGTCTTACCAGCTAACGGTTCATTTGTAAATCCAGACATAGCAGTCCCTTTACTAACGACCAACTCAAGCATTCTCGTTAAATACCATGCTGTTTGTTCTGAGAACACTTGCTTTTCATTACCTTCATTATTGACTTTTAGCAGTTGACCATCTTGATCATACAATTCTTTAATAAAATAGTGATCCACATATTTTCCCTCATAAGCAAGTGTACGGTAAGCTTTTGTTACCTCAAGTGGCGAAAACCCCTCTGTCATTCCCCCTAATGCAAGTGCTAATCCATCATCTTCCGTAGATAAATCAAGTTGATCTAAAAAAGATTTTCCTCTATCGACTCCTAATTCATTAAATAGCCAAACAGCAGGTGCATTCAATGAATAAGTCAAGGCATCGACTAGTGGTACTTCACCTTTATATTCCTGGTTATAATTTCTCGGTTCATACCCATCATAGTTGATTAAATTATCATTTAACATGGAATACGGATGATACTGGCCTGTTTCAATGGCAGGTCCAAAAACAGCTAATGGTTTAATCACAGATCCTGGTTGTCGTCTCACATTTACTCGGTTTATTCCTTTACTCACATACTCTCTTCCACCTTGAGCAGCAAGTACCCCTCCTGTTTGTACATCCATTAGGACAATTGCACTTTCTACATTCGGGTCTTCACCTGGAAAATGTTCATTTTCTTGAAACTTTTCATAGACACTTTCTTGGAGTTCTACCTTCATCGGTACAATGATCGTATACCCACCCGTTAAAAGCTCTTCACTCGATATCTGATACTTCTGTTCCGCTTCATCTAGAACCATATCAATATATGTTAGATACTCCTCTCTTTTACTAACCTGATTTTGTTGAATAGCCACTGTTTTACCTTGTAACCTAACGGCTTCTTCAGGTGATAAATATCCATTTCTTTCCATTACACTTAAAACAACATCCCTTCTTTGTTTACTTCGTTCTGGATAGTTAATAGGAGAATATGCATTAGGTGCTTTCGGAAGGGCTGCTAATAATGCTCCTTCTTCTATCGTTAACTCTTCTACGTCTTTATTAAAATATAGTTTAGATGCCGCCTGAATTCCATAGGCACCATGTCCAAAATAAATTCGATTTAAATAAAATTCAAGAATTTCTAACTTGCTATATTTCCGTTCTAAATTCATCGAAATTAGAACTTCTTTCGTCTTTCGTAAAAACGTTTTCTCATGACTTAGAAAAGTATTTTTTACGAGTTGCTGAGTAATCGTACTGCCACCCTCTACTTTAGAACCTGCTAATATATCACGATACAAAGCTCTACCAATCGATCGAAAATCAACGCCTTGATGATCAAAAAACCTAGTATCCTCTATTGCTACAAATGCTTCTACTACATAGTCTGGCACTTTTTGAATAGCGACATTTTCTCTATTTTCAATAAATAACTTCGTTAACAAGTTTCCTTCTTCATCTACTAAAGAAGAGGCATTGTGCATTACTAGTTTTTTGTTATCAATCACATAATTCCCAGCTAATATAATGGATAAATAAATAATAAATCCCATACCTATTGCTAAAAGTACTATCATTACACTACTTACGAATAGTCGTCTTTTCGTCATCAGCATCACCTTTTGTCGAATCCTATTACGACTCATTATAATATAGATTGAAATCTAATAAAAACTATGCATTCCTAGATAACAATGAGTTTGAACATCAGCATGAATTAGAAAACTACGCATGATTAGCAAAATGCCAAACACAATGTCTTTTAATAACTTGTTAATCCTCTAGAGGAACTTAAAATGTAAATACAAAAAAATGTCTAAGCTGGAATTGAACACTTAGACATTTGATTAGTTCACTAGACCGTGACGATGTGCATATATAGCAATTTGTGTCCGGTCGTCTACATTTAATTTGGCTAATATGTTACTCACATGTGTTTTGACTGTTTTAATTCCTATATACAACTCGTCAGCTATTTCCTGATTAGTTTTCCCTATTCCAACTAGTTTCAAAACATCTAACTCTCTTAGTGTAAGCTCATCATGCGGAACTCTTTTTTGTTGATTTCGCATCCGTTGCATCATTTTGTTCGTTACCTGGGACTCTACAATTGCTTCACCTTGGTGTGCCGCTCTAATCGCTTTAGCAATTTCAGGGGCTCTTGTTGTTTTTAATAAATAACTAAATGCACCTGCTTCGATTACTGGATACACTTTTTCATCATCAACAAAGCTAGTAAGAACAATCACTTTTACTTTCGGGAGTTGACTCGTAATTTGTTTTGTTGCTTCAATCCCGTCCATAACTTCCATCACTAAATCCATTAAAATAATATCTGGTTGCATTTGTAACGCGAGGGCTACTCCTTCTTTTCCATTAGTTGCTTCACCTACAACTTCAATATCATCTTCCGTTGATAAATAGGCACTTAACCCCATTCTTACCATTTCATGATCATCAACAAGTAAAACTTTTATCAAATCTACTCACCTCCAATTACACCGTTTACCGAGAAAAAACGTCTTATATAAGGATTCTTCCTTTACATTCGTACGTTTTCTTAAAGTGATACAATCGGAACCATTGTTTCTACTTGTGTTCCTTTATTCGGAATTGAAATGATCTCTATTGTTCCCCCGATTTCGTTAATTCGCTCTTTCATTGTTTGTAGCCCATATGAACCCATTTTTTGATCGTTAAATTCAAATCCAATTCCGTTATCAATAATCTTCAAACGAAGTTGATCCTGAATTTGTCTCAAATGAAACTCAACTCGTGAAGCTTTCGCGTGCCGTAAAATATTAGATAGTGCTTCTTGAACCATTCGGAACAATTGATCTTCAATACCTTTTGGAATCGTACTCGTCTTTTCTATTTTTGCGTCTATGTGTATACCATGCTTCGAATTTATTTCTATCAACAACTCTTGAATTCCTTCTTGCAAGTTTTTCCCTTCGAGATGAGCAGGTCGTAAATGCAAAAGGAGAGCTCTCATTTCAGACTGTGCCGTCGATGCCATCTTTTCAACCATTTCAATTTGTTTTGCCGCTTTTTCGATATCTTTTTCCAATGTATGTGGTAAAGCTGCTGTCATCATCGATATAGCAAACAATTGTTGGCTTACAGCATCATGTAAATCCCTAGCAAGCCGCTGTCTTTCTTCATTGATCGCAGACTGTTTAATCGTTTCCTGCCACTCAGCTCTTTCTGTTGATAATTTTTGCAATGATGCAACTTGACTCTCTACTCTTTTCACCATTTCATTAAGATGTTTGCCTACTAAGCCAACTTCATCTGCACCTAAGTCAGGAAAGCGATAGGAAAAATTACCTCGCTCTAATGACAATGTTCCTTGTTGTAAAATTTCTAGTCTCTTCTTCACCTTATCTCCTGTTATATAGCCAAAAGCTCCACCAATGATAATGGCAACAACAGGGATTACAAAAATGAGCGGAATACCGATTAGCTTTTTTCTTAATAAGACTGCAAGCCCTTCTGCTTCACCATAAGTCAAAATAAAAACAACAAATAAAGCCACCAACAAACTAATCCATAATGAATTTCGGACCATCTGCCATTGAATATTAGCCAAAAGAACTCTTTTCATTACACATACCTCACGTCAATATCGCCAATAAAAAGAGATAAAACTAGTTTAACCCGGCGAGGTGCTTGCTTATATTCTTTCGTCGCAATCGCTATATTCCGATTAATTCCACTTTGTCTACTATCTAAAATGTCTAAATCTCCAATCGTAACCATCGCTTGTACGGAAAGATCTAAGTCGTACGGAGCATAAACATCGATATCTCCAATCCACCCATGAATAATAATGACCGTTTCACCTTCTGGAATAATCGCCTTAGAAAGGTCAATTTTGATATCACCGATGCCATTACGAATGTTCATATCCTGCAATTCATAACGGTCAGATAATAAGCGAAAATCACCAATAAGAGCACTTCTAAAAGAAGGCGTCGAATGCACTTTTTTTACAGGTTCTTCTTGTTTTGGCTTTTCTTTAATAATCGTAGCTTCCTCTGTTTTCCCAAGGGCATCAATTTCTTTATCAATATCAAATGATCCATGTTCTTTTGTCTTTTGGCTACCAGTCAGCAATCGATACCCAAAATATATAAAAACCATGGCTACTATAATTCCCGCAATATTAATCCCTACTACGTTATCAAAAAAAGTGACTAACCCTATCAATAGGAAAATAATACTTAACCATCTGTGACCTCTTCGATAAAAAAATAAACCGATAACAAAGAAAATAAGGGGACCGATTAACAAGCCAAGATGAAAATTAAATCCAATTGTATTGAACAATGCACTAAGCCCAATGAGTATAATAATTATGCCGATGAGTACATTTCTTGACGCGTGCATATTGTCCTCCTTCCTTAAACCACTGCTTGTTCCAAGCATTGCTTAGTCTAGCCGAATATCACCTAATGTTGTTGACACTTTCACTTTCTTATCCCCATCATTTACAATACCTCGATAAGTCTTTCCACTCTGTTCTAAATTAATTGGTAAATTTATAGAGACATCTCCTAATGTAGTACTTGCATCTAGTTCAAAAGAAGGTTCTGGTATTCTTACTCGTATATCCCCTGCAGTTGTTTGCAAACTAATGTCTCCATTCTCCTTCGCATATTCGACCGTAATGTGACCTGCCGTATTACTCCCATTTAAGTTTCCTGTAAACTTCTCTAAACGAAAATCTCCTGCAGTTCCTTTGAGATTAGTTTCTGTTGTTATAAGGTCTTCCGCATGAAAGTCACCAGCTGTCCCACTAAAGGTTAAATCACCCATTGTCCCAGATAAACCTCTTACATCACCTGCTGTCATTTTCACATTTAATTCGCTTAAGTTAAGGGACGATTGAAACATTAAATTGCCAACAGTATTCTCAATATGCACCGCTTTGTTATAGTTTTCTGGAATAAGAATAAGAACCGTTACAGAAGATTTACTCGTATTAAAAAAGAACCATCTTTTATTACTCTTTATCTCAATTTCTAAATTTGAATTTCCTCTTTCTGAAGTTACAATATTATACTTAGATGAATCCCCTATCACCTCAAGCTTTAATTCATTACCTGAGTACTGCTCAACCTTCAAATCAGCAACAGTGGTTTGAATAGACAATTTGTCAATTGTATCGATGTTGATCCCTTTTTCACTAACTGTACTCGTTCGATTTGAATTTAATAGTGGTTGGATTATTGTACCAAATGCAATAACAATCCCGATGAAAATAAGCAAAACACCTAAGGAACGTTTCAATGGTTTCATCCTCTCTTTTCAAGTCTTCTTCATTTTACTATAGCTATAAGAAAGGAAGATAGGAGTATTTTTCCTTTCCCCTACCTTACCTACTTTATACGTTTATTTGAGGATGAATTTTTTCTTTTAGTTTTACAAATTCTTGTTCAATCGGTTCATAATTCTCTAATTCTTTTGTATTACTATTCGTTAGTAACTCATGTTTACTTTTATTAACATTAACTTTTGTTTCCATTTCAAAAATTTTCTCTTCCATTCTTTGAAAACCTGCTTGTGCCTTTTCATGGTCAAATCGTTCCATCGCATCGTCCATCGTTTGTTTAGTTTTTGCTGCATTTGCTCTTGCAATTAAAACCACTTTTTTATCTTTCATTTCTTGGTATTTATTTCTCATTTCATAAAGCTGATCTTTTAATTCCTTAATTTTTCCTTCATTTTGTAAAATGACGTCTTCATACTGAGAAACTTTTTCTTCATATTGCTTTTTTGACAATAAGGCTTTTTTCGCAAGTTCTTCTTCTCCAGCTCTTAGGGCTAGCTCTGCTTGCTCACCTCGTTTTTTCATGAACTCAGCTGCTTCAATTTTTTGCTTCACAAAACTTCCTTTGATGGTCATTTGTTTCGTAATGGCTTTTTCTGCTGATTGAATTTCTTTTTCCATATCACGTAAGTATTGGTTCAACATTACGACTGGATTTTCTATTTGATCTAACCCATCATGAATGGTTGCTACTGTTAAATCACGAATTCGTTTAAAGATCATTTTATTATTCCTCCTATGATTTCAAATGATTTTTTTCTAAAAATTTATTCCACTCATCATCGAATGCATCTGTACGGCTTTTCATTTCATCTGATGATGTTACTGCTACTTCTTCTCGATCTTTCTCAAAAGGGTTTTTATTTTTTTCCCCCGTAAAAAGTCGGTATCCAAAATAAATGATTAACGCTGCAATGAAAATACCTGCAAATATATGAACATGGCCAATCGCAAGAAGTAAACCAAAGATCAAAATGGCCATTCCAAAAATGTTAGATCCAGTATCAGATTTCATTTTTCGATAACCATAAATGATAAGTAGTACCGATATGGTTAAACCAAGCAAACCTCCGATTTGAATTCCTAATGTTTTTAAGAAAAGATTTGCTCCAATAAAGAGAAGAATCATCCCAAATACAGCTTTACCAGTCCAATTCATTTCCTCGCCTCCTTTGTTTTAACTACCTTTATTGTAAACATCTAAGAAACGAACGATAACGAACATGAGAATGGTTTTAGTCTCGGTCTCGAGACGGATCATTTTTCAGACTAACTTCACAAATCCTACATATTTTCCAATTATCATTAATTTGTAACGGTATTCGTTTTTTTTATTTAAATAAAATCAGTTATAATGACGGTATTACTTGAATACTTGTCTTCTTTTTTCATAGAGTAATTAAAAGTAAGAGTACAACACTCAAAGTGGAATATTAAACGAGGTGAAATTATGGTAGAAATTACAATTTGGTTAGCTTTCTTTGCAGGAGTTATTTCGTTCTTATCTCCTTGTATTTTTCCATTAGTCCCAGCTTATTTAGCTCAGCTAACAGGAACGTCAGTTAGTAACAATCAAATCCAAGCCGATCGTTCCCTGATCCTCTCAAGAAGTATAGGATTTATTATCGGCTTCACAATTATATTTGTGATGCTCGGGGCATCTTCAACATTTGTCGGACGTATTTTCCTTGAAAACCAACTATTGATTCAACAAATTGGTGGAATCATCATTGTTGTTTTCGGCTTACAAATGGCAGGTATTATTTCCATCTCCATGTTACTTAGTGAGAAACGGTTAAAAAAGGAAACACCGAAAAAATCGACAAGCTTTGCCAACTCGGTCTTCTTCGGATTATTTTTTGGCGCTGGTTGGTCGCCGTGTATCGGACTTGTCCTTTCATCAATTCTTCTTCTAGCGATGGATTCAGAAACGATGTTTAAAGCGATGTTCATGCTTTTCATTTATTCAATGGGTCTCGGTGTACCTTTTATTCTGGTTGCTTTATTATGGTCTCGTTCATTACACAAATTGAGAAAATTCAACCGTATTATTCCTAAAATTCAAAAAGCAAGCGGGTATATCATGATTATCCTCGGAATTTTATTATTCACTGGGAAATTCGCAGCAATCGCAGCCTACTTAACACGTTTTCAACTGTTTAACCTTTGATAAAGAAAAATGGAAGGCTCTTGATTAGCCCTGACAAGCAAATGTTTTGACAGGCGAAAGTCCGCTCTTTGACTTTTGTCCTGTCAAGTTATTTAACCTCGAAGGGCTAGAGCCTGCAACTAGACAATGAAAAGCGGAAGGCTCTTGGTTAGCCCGACTAGCAAATGTTGTGGCATATGAAAAAAGGGAGAGGCTGGGACAAAAGTACTTTAGTCAAAGAAAAATCGGAACTAATCAAATTCTTCGTTTAGAATTTCAATTAGTTCCGATTTTTGTATTTATAGGCTTCTTTATCCTGCTATTATTCGCCTTTAGAGTTGAGCTTTTTGGTTATGTCACAGCCTCTCTTTTTTGGTAATTCGTGGAGAACATGCAATTCTAATAAAAGAGAAAATATTTGGAAATAAAGGAATATTTCACTCGTTCCACGAACTATTATAGTAAGAACGCCATTTTAGTTTTGAGGTGATAGTCATGAAAGAACAACTTAATAAAGGGTTAGACTCCATATATTCAGAAATGGTTGATATTCGCAGGTACTTACATCAATATCCTGAACTTTCATTTCAAGAAGAAAAAACACCAGCATACATCGCTGAGTTTCATAAAAAGCTTGGACATGAAGTTAAAACAGGTGTAGGTGAAAGAGGTGTCGTAGCTTACCTCCATGGAAAGAAACCTGGAAAAACGATTGCACTTCGCGCCGATTTTGATGGTTTACCCATTCAAGACGAAAAAGAAGTTCCTTATAAATCAAAAATAGATGGGGCTATGCATGCTTGCGGGCATGATGGGCATACAGCAAGTCTCCTTAGTTTGGCTAAAGTGTTGAACAATATGAAAGATCAATTAGCAGGCACTATCGTATTTATACATCAACACGCAGAAGAATATGCTCCAGGTGGGGCTATTGCCATGATTCAAGATGGTTGCTTAGAAGGTGTAGATTATATTTTTGGGACTCACTTATGGGCAACTGAACCATTAGGAAAAATTCAATATCGAAAAGGACCAATAATGGCTGCAGCTGACCGTATCGAAATTGAAATTCACGGGCAAGGTGGTCACGGAGCTATGCCTCATTTAACAAAAGATGCAGTTGTTATTGGTGCACAGCTTGTGACAAACTTGCAACAACTGGTCAGTAGAAGAGTAGATCCGTTAAAAGCAGCTGTACTTTCCATTGGTTCATTCGAAGCTAAAAATGCATTTAACGTTATCGCTGATTCTGCAAAGTTAATTGGAACCGTTCGGACATTCGATGAAGATATGCGCACTAAAATGGAACAAGAAATTAAAAGAATTGTAGATGGTACAACTTTAGCTGCAGATGTATCAGCTACGTATCATTATTTTAGAGGATATCCAGCCGTCGTGAATCATGAAGATGAAACGGAAGTGGTAGCTACTATATCAAACAAAGTTCCTGGAGTTTATGAAGTTGAGAATATGGCACCTCAAATGGGTGGTGAAGACTTCGCCTATTATCTCCAACATGTAAAAGGTTCTTTCTTCTTTACTGGAGCGAGAAACCCAGAATGGACAATTGCTTATCCGCATCACCATCCTAAATTTGACTTTGATGAACGGGCTATGCTAATCGCTGCAAAAACTTTAGGCCACCTAGTGCTACATTATATATCCGACAACTGATGACGCTAACGCTCAATCGGTAAGACAATGAACGTTTTCACTTTTGGTGGAAACGTTCATTTTTTTATGGAACTTAAGACATACTAAATATTAGCGTAAATGAAAAAAAGGAGAGAAGCTAGTGCCACGGAAATCAGCCACAACAAGTGAAGAAAAGGAAACAGAAGGTTCAACTGAATACGTAAAAAAACAAGATGCTGAAATCGATCATCTCAACCGCTTGTTAGCGGCAGTATTGACCTATTTATCGGACGATGAAATTGAAGAAATTGATATTGACTATCTTTTGAATAATACAGATGGGTTACGAGAATGGTGGGATCAGTACAGGGAACAAAACCGTAAGCAGATTGAACAAGAAATCAAGAAATCTCTCAGTGTACTCTCTTTAGAAGAACTTGAAAGTATACGTGAAAAAATTAAAGAAAAAAGGATGTGAGGGGACCAATCCACACATCCTTTACACCTCTATGTCCTAATCGCTATTTAGGACAACTTTTCTATTAGTATTTATACGATTGGCCACCATCAATTGGAATAACGGCCGCGTTAATAAAATCAGCTTGATTTGATAATAGAAATGCAACTAAATATCCGACTTCTTCAGGTTTACCGAAACGCTTCATCGGATTTACGCTGACAAATTCTTTACCTACTTCTTGCCAATTTTGTCCACCGATTTGTTTCAAAGATCCTTCAACCATAGGTGTCATAATTGCACCAGGGGCAATCGCTTTAATACTTACGCCAAATTGTCCATATTCCACACCTGAATTACGTGTTAAGCCAACAACTCCATGTTTACTAGCGGCATAACCTGATTGGTTTCCAACACCACGTATACCACCTACAGAAGCAGTATTGACAATTGAACCGAAACCTTGTTTTTTCATGACTTTCAATACGGACTTCATGCCATAAAAGACACCATTTAAATTCACGCTAACAACACGATTAAATTCATCAATACCAAAATCCTCTGTCAAATCTTGTTTTCCTTCTATACCTGCGTTGTTGAAAAAACCGTCAATCTTCCCAAATGTATCGACTGTAAATTGAACGTATTTCTCTACATCTTTTTCGTCTGCAACGTTCGTTTCTACTAATTCTACTGCAGCTTCAGGTGCAACTGTGAGAATTTGTGCTTTACTTTCTTCTAATGCACTAGTGTTCAAGTCTACGAGAACAAGCTTCGCACCTTCTTTTGCAACTTCTAAAGCCGCTGCTCTTCCTAAACCTGATCCTCCACCAGTAATGATAACTACTTTGTCTTCAAATCGTTTCATATCCAATCTCTCCTTGCTACAATATTTTATATATGATGTGTTAAGATATTTTTAACTATAATTTAAGTGTAAGCCTGTACGAAGCATACCTCAATCACTAATATATGTTGATCTGTTGACCTAATCGACACTTTTACAAATTATGTAGAGTTTTTAGATTTAGGAGGAAGAGTAGCATGACCGTGCAACCGAGAAAATTGTCAAAACAAAATGAACGAACAAAATCTCATTTTAAAAAAGCATTTATTTCATTAATAAATGAACGAGGCTTTAGCCATGTCTCCATTACCGATATTGTGAATAAGGCGCAATATAATCGGACTACTTTTTATTTGCATTACATGGATAAGCAACACTTGACCGAAGAATTACAGATTGAAATGTTCGATGCCATTAAACGTACGAGCATGGATCGATACGTCAAAGGAGAAATTGTCAATATTGAAAAAATGGGGCCACGTTCTTTTGAGTTAATGCACTTTATTTATGAAAATCAAGATTTCTTTAACCTCTATTTACAAAAAGATACCATCCCTGGCATACACCAGGATTTACCAAGAGCAATTTATGAAATATTGGATGAAAATTTTGTTTTATATGCAAAAAAACATAGTACCATTAACTCCTCAGCACATAAGCTTTATATGGCACATGGTACTGCTGGCTTAATCTTAGAATGGATAAGAAAAGGCTACACAACTTCAGCAGATGCTATGTCTTTGCAATTAATTGAAATCCTCCAATCCTTCGCAAAGGGCTTCACGATTGTTAACATAACAAAATAGTAAGTAAATTCTAATATAAGCAACCTCTTGTTTTGATTTATACATTTTACCAGAATAACTAAGAAACGCTAGGGAACCCTAGCGTTTGAGTGTTTCATTCTATATTCTTGTAAAAATATATAATGCGTATTGACTTATTTTATAAGTTTAAAATTCTCATACGATAACCATTCTTTGCAGTTTCACCAAGCACATCTAAAAAGTGATAATTGGCTGCTGCACCAACAATGGCTCCAAAACCAGGTATGAGCTGAAGCATTTTTACTAAATCAATGTGATCACGATATTCAAGTTGAAACTCTTTCCAATTAATATTCTCTAGATACTCTTGTTCTGTAGGAATCGTATGAACATATTTTTCCCAGTTAGAGACAATTTCATAAACTTCTTTTTTCTTCTCCTCACTTGAAAAAGCCAGTTGAAATAAATATAGAATGAACAAGCGTTCTCTAAAGTCATTCACATCATATCCATAGCAGCTTGCAGTTTCAAAAAGAAACTTCATCTTTATACCTAACAATAAAGGGAAATCAGCCATACCTAAAAGAATTCCACCTGCTCCAGTACCTGCACCTTCTACTGCGGCCGCCCTTTTATATTTATTGATAGCTTCGTCCACTATACGTTCCCGCTGTTCAAAGTTTTTATCTTTGACCAATTTTACCGATGTCGTATATTCTGAACCAATTAATGTGGCATGAACCATTTTTTTTATACTTGCAGTAACAATGTGATGAACTTTCTCGGGGATCATCTGATTGACTTTATTTTGGAACCTCTTTGCAAGACGCCCTGTCATAGACTGGCGCTTCTCCATCTTTCGTTGCCAACTGCGAAGCTCGTCTTTTACTCTATCATCCGTTATCATAGCAACCCCCTTTCTATAAAGTGAAACTTCCATCAGTAAGGGGTTTTCCTCTTCCCCCACTGATGGTTAGTTGAGGCCCACACGATGTCGGTTACACAGAAGTTGCCACAGAACGTGGCGCATTTAGTCTGTGATCATTTAGTTGTTACTGGCAGTTCCCCCCCACTTATCCTTCTTTAATTCCTCGAAGTCTTGAAGTGGGGATACTACTGCCAGTTGTTGCGGGATAAAGTGCAACTTCACCTTACACTCAATTTTCTATGCATCCAATGAAAACTATATGCATAAGCAAAAGCAATACCTATAGGTAAAAGGATAATCGTTGCAAGAATTTCTTCTGAAAATACAGCTAAAATTATAAAAAGGATAGTTGCTTTCACTGATAGAAGAATAAATATAAGATTTTGAAAAGATTGTTGGCGATCTTTTGAGTTTATTGGGTATAAGTCAACCCATATTGCTTTATAAAAATGTTTCCAAAGTGTTGATAACTGAAGGCCTGACATATAAATAAATACGAAAAATAAAAGATAACGTACTATCCCTTCAGGTAAAACTAAAAGGACAATCGCTCCAACAACAATTAAACGAATATATATGCCAAAATAATCATTCGCTCGAAAAAATGCTCTCGCATATAAGTAGTCAAATGTGTGTTTCTGCTGAAACGAAATACGAGAGAGAAGTAAGTTAGCCCACCTTCTCTTTTTCACAGAACTTTTTAACTTTGGTACATCTGTAAACATGTTGGCGATACGATAAAAATGAGTTAACATTTTATTTTCTAACGATAATAAATGCTCCCATTTTATACTATGTTTTGATTGCAGCTTTCGATAATAAATCAAATACACACCTATCATAATTACGACAATAGCTAGCCAAAAAACTACACCTTCATTGATGAATAAAAAGAAAGCAAAAGTTCCGTTAATAATAGCACGCATAAGAATGTGAAACGCTCTTTCTCGTGGTGAAGCTAAACGCTGTTCCTCAAAATTACATAACAAATTCCAGGCTTTTGCTCCAAACAATAATAGTAATACTAAGAGAAAAAATGAAAAAGAACTGTTGACTCGCTCTGCAAATAAGGGCGCTAACAAAAATATGATAAGTACCATCGTAAATCCTTGAATAATAACAGAATAGACGATGGAGGAGCGGAAATACGATCGCATCTGCCCTTCTATCGGTAATAGAAAGACTAAATCTCCTTCTTTAACAAAAGTTCGTACCGCCCCTCTTGTTAATAAAACCATACTCACAATGATAAAAAATAATACTGCTGGGAATGTTTTAGGCAACCAGTCTAAAAAATGCTGATAATAATAACTGCCTACTACAATTAATAAGTAGATAGTAAACAGAAATCCACTATTCCCAATAAGACGCAAATAACGTAACGCCAATTCCCAATAACTTTTTAAACGACTGCTCCATAATTGTTGTACATCTTTCATTGTCTTTTATCCTTGGTAACCTCGATATATATATCGTCAAGGCTTCCATTCGGCATGTTTAACTTATTTCTTAACTCCTGCAATGTACCATATAATATGACTCGCCCTCGGTGCAATACGATAAAGCGGTCACAGTATTTCTCCGCGGTAGCTAATATATGTGTCGACATGAGTACACTGGCTCCATTTTCTCTCATTTCAACGAGTAAATCTAAAAATGAATTTATTCCAACAGGGTCCAACCCTACAATCGGCTCGTCTACAATATAAACACTCGGATTGACTAGAAAGGCACACATGATCATCACTTTTTGTTTCATTCCCTTAGAAAAATGTGAAGGGTACCAACGTTTCATTTTATCCATCTTAAATTCTTTAAGTAGTATTTCTCCTCTTGTTTGCAAGGTCTTTTCGTCAACACTATAAGCCATTGCTGCCAGTTCTAGATGCTCCCAAAGAGTAAGTTCTTCATAAAGAATAGGGACTTCTGGTATGTATGCTAGTGAAGCTCGATATTCATTTGGTTTTTCAATAAAGGATTGTCCTTCGATGGTTACCTTTCCGCTGATCGGTTCCATCAAACCTAAAATATGTTTAATCGTCGTACTTTTCCCTGCCCCATTTAAACCAATTAACCCAGCAATTTCTCCAGGGGAAACAGTGAAATTAACGTCATGTAGAACAGGCTTACTTGCGTGATAACCACCAGTTAAGTTACTAACTTCCAATATTTTTCCCACGTCGTTTAATCCCTTCCTTATTTATCCTATTCCCATATTGTAACAGAAAATGAGCCTGAAACGATAATATACTAAGAGGCTGTCTCTATAGTAAAGTGTCGATCCCTATACCGATATATAGTTGCTTTAAAAAATAAATGCACTATAAAATCGATTATACGGAAGGTTAATAACACTTTAAAGAGACAGCCTCTTTACATGAATTAGTTTAAGATACAGGCATCGGTGTATTCGTTGGCTCTGGGAAGCCATCTTTATACATTTCATCAATTATATTTCTAATCTCTAATGGGGAAGCACCTTCATCATAGAACTTCATTGAATAATACGCAATTTCCAAACATACCCCACATTTTGCCCCGTGGTCATCCCATTGAACATTTCCATTCTCAAAATGTTCATGAACAAAACAATCGTAAGTATGTCGATGAGCAACATAATCAGAACATCCACAGTAACAAGGTATATGTTCTAGCAAGTCTTGATAATGTGGTACTCGTTCATAAATATCCATTATATTTGTATGGTAGTGTTCTAAGAAAGTAGGAAGTTCATCAATGGACTCCGTCGTTTCTCGTATATCACCTTTAAATTCTTCAATGTGTCCTGAAGAATGGGCTGAATGCCCAGTAGCTTGTTCTTGTGAACACCCAACTAACAAAACTGCTACTAGTAGAAAAACTATAGTAAATATATTTCTTTTCACCTCTACCACTCCAATCTCCTGCTGATAAGTCAAATATACCATATAGAGCCTTGAAGCGATTTGACGAAAATGAAAACAAGTTCTAGCAAAATAAAACAAGAAAGATAGGAAAGCAGAGTAAGGTAATTTTACCCAGAAATTATTGATATGATTCACTACTTTTCATGTGACCATTTGAATTCTTCTCGAGTGTAAATTATTTCGTGTAAATGGATATTGCACTAATTAACCCAAAGGATTTACACGGAGAGGCGGGGAGGATAAAACCTTCATAGTTCCCGTTCCCTTGCTTCCACCGTTGTTTCGGGCACTATGAACCCTCTATAGTTCCCAATCTCTTGCTTCCATCGTTGTTTCGGGCACTATGAACCCTCTATAGTTCCCAGTCTCTTGCTTCCATCGTTGTTTCGGGCACTATGAACCCTCTATAGTTCCCGTTCCCTTGCCTCCAACCGTTGTTTCGGGCACTATGAACCCTTTATAGTTCCCATTCCCTTGCCTCCAACCGTTGTTTCGGGCACTATGAACCCTCTATAATTACCAGCTCTTTCACTCAACCGTTGTTTCGGGCACTATGAATGCACTACGGTACTATTTTCATTATTCAGCAGATGCTTTGGGCACTTTTAAATCCTCCTAAGGATTTTACCCTAATTAATACCTTAAACTTTTGAAACGATGTAAAAAAAAGCTGACACATGAAAATGTGTCAGCCCATAATTGCCTTTAGTTTACTAGGCGGGTACGTTCGCCCCAGAACTCTTTACGAATTTGAACTTTTTGAATTTTACCCGATGCAGTCTTTGGTAAGGCTTCTGTAAACGTAATTCCTTTTGGCGCTTTAAAGTTTGCAAGTTTCGTACGTGAAAAAGCGATTAATTCTTCTTCTGTAAGCGATTGTCCTTCACGAAGAACAACGACACCATGTGGAACCTCTCCCCATTTTTCATGAGGAACAGCAATTACAGCAGCTTCAAGTACCGCTGGATGATCATATAGAACACCTTCGACTTCAATAGAAGAAATATTTTCTCCCCCACTAATAATGACATCTTTTTTGCGGTCACAAATTTCAATATAGCCATTTTCATCAACCGTAGCCATATCACCTGTGTGAAGCCAGCCATTACGGATCGTTTCCGCTGTCGCTTCAGGATTTTTCAAATACCCTTCCATAACCCCATTAGTTCTTGTGACAATTTCGCCGATCGCAACACCATCATGCGGGATTTCTTCGCCATTCTCATCTACTACTTTAACTTGAGTACCAATCATTGAATAACCAGTTTTTGCTTTTAATCGGTATTGTTGATCTTTTGATAAATCACTTAGATGTGAGCGAATGCGTGAAACCGTAATGAGCGGTGAAGTTTCAGTCATCCCGTAAACCTGTAAAAATTCCCACCCAAGATCTTCCTCTACACGTCTAACGAAAGCTGGTGGTGGAGCTGAACCTGCAATCACAACACGAACATCTTGTTCAATTGTTGGTTTCGATTGATAGTATTCTTCTAAGATCATATTCAATACTGTTGGTGCCATGTGCATAACAGAGATGTTGTATTTCTGAACTTTTTCTAGGATTACTTTTGCATCTACTTTACGAAGCATTACTTGAGTTGCTCCATTTGCTGTATAATAGAAAGGAGAACCCCATCCATTTACATGGAACATTGGTAAAATATGAAGTAATTTATCTTCGTCAGTTACTTTTAAATGATGCTGTACGCTAAGAGCATGTAAATAATTTGCGCGATGTGTTTGTAATACTCCTTTAGGATTTCCAGTCGTTCCACTCGTATATAACAAACTAGCAATATCTGTTTCTTCTAATTCTACTCGATCAAAAGCTGTTGTCGGGTATTGGTTTAACCACTCGTCATAACCTTCACCATTTTCAAATGCCTGACTCGCCCCATGAATAATAACTTTTTTTACCGTTTCCAACTCATTAAGAAATGGTTCTACAAGTGGAAAAAGCTCTTCGTCAACAAATAAAACTTGACTCTCACTATGGTTTAATATAAACACATAGTCTTCCGGCTTAAGTCGAGTGTTTAATGGAGTCATTACCCCTCCAACTTGGTAAACTCCATAAAAACCTTCTAGCATTTCAATAGTGTTAGGTGCTAAGTATGCTACTTTATCACCTTTATTGATATTAAGCGCTTTCAGACCATGTGAAAGTTGGTTAACTCTATCATTTAATTGATTGTACGTTAATTCCCTTGTGTCATCAATAATTGCAAGTTTCTCTCCATAAAGACTAACAGCTCTGTCTAAAAATTGTGTTAAAACTAAAGGTACATGCATATTAATTCCTCCCCCTTGTTATCTTCTCCACACTAATTTTTTTGTATTTTTATAATCTTTAAAACAATTATAACAAACCGCTCAGTCTGTGTCTATATTCTGTATTGTTAATTCTCTTATTTTTCATACTGTTTTACAACAGAGAACTTCACTTTGTTTACTTACTTTTGATTTCCTCCCTTTTTTCAACGTAGTTGCATCCTAAACTATAAAAAGTTATCCTTAATCTATAGTAAAATATACCAATAGAAAGTGGGGATAATCGATGACCAATTTTGATCCAAACTGTATTTTCTGTAAAATTGTACAGGGAGACATTCCCGCCGCAAAAGTTTATGAAGACGAACATGTTTTAGCTTTTATGGACATTAGTCAAGTTACAAAAGGCCACACACTAGTTATTCCTAAAGTTCATCAGGAGAATATTTTTGAATTAGATGAAGAAGTTGCTTCACATCTATTTTCAGTCGTTCCAAAGATCGCAAACGCTATTAAACAACAGTTTAAACCCCTAGGACTTAATATCGTCAATAATAATGGAGAAGCTGCTGGACAAACTGTCTTCCATTACCATATTCACCTCATCCCAAGATACGGTGAAGGGGATGGTTTTGGAGCAGTATGGAAAAACAATAGCAGTCAATATACTTTTGAGGAACTACAAAAAATGGCCACTACTATTTCATCTGAAATTAAATAAGAAACAGAGGCTGAATTGCAAACTTCAGCCTCTTTTCTTATTACGAAAGAATGTTTATAAGTATTATTATTGATCAAAATGTTCTATAAACTAGCCATATTTTCAATAGATGCAAATTTATAAATAATTGAAAAATAATAATAGAATCCCACTCCTTCTCATGATAGTATAGGAGTATTATAAACATTAATGTTTTAAAGAGATAAAGGAGTGAAAGACTTGGAGAGAGCATACAATTTTAATGCAGGACCTTCTGCATTACCATTAGAAGTTTTAAAGAGAGCACAAGAAGAACTTGTAAATTTTAAAGAAACAGGTATGTCTGTTATGGAATTGAGTCATCGAAGTAAAGAATATGAAGAAGTTCATGAACGAGCTCAATCCATGTTAAAAGAGCTATTACAAATTCCAAACGATTATGAAATCCTCTTCCTTCAAGGTGGTGCTAGTCTTCAATTTGCACAAATTCCAATGAATTTTTTAAAGGAAGGTAAAATCGGTAATTACGTACTAACGGGCTCATGGTCAGAAAAAGCATTAAAAGAAGCAAAATTAATTGGAGAAACGTTTATTGGAGCTTCGACAAAAGAACAAGGGTATTGTTCAATACCAAATGTTGAAGACATTGCCATTAATAAGGATGATGCTTACCTCCATATCACATCGAATAATACGATATATGGTACACAGTGGCATAAGTACCCTGTTTTTGAAAATACTTCGTTAATTGCTGATATGTCGAGTGACATTTTATGTCGACCTATTCAAGTAAATGATTTTTCATTGATTTATGCTGGAGCACAAAAAAACTTAGGGCCTTCTGGTGTAACAATTGTTATTGTAAAAAAAGAATTACTTGAAAATTCAAAACAAGATATACCAACTATCTTACGGTACTCTACTCATTCAGATGCTAATTCACTCTATAATACTCCTCCTACTTTTGCTATTTACATGTTATCAAAAGTTTTAGAGTGGGTAATAGAACAAGGTGGAATTACTGCTGTAGAAACGAGAAATGTTGAGAAAGCTAAGTTAATCTATGATGCCATCGATGAAAGCAACGGGTTTTACCGCGGCCATGCGGAAAAAGACAGTCGCTCCCTTATGAATATTACTTTTAACCTTCAAAGCGACGAATTAAATAAGAAGTTTTTAGCGGAGGCAAAAGCAGCTGGTTTTGTAGGTCTTAACGGACACCGTTCTGTAGGTGGTTGTAGAGCTTCAACTTATAATTCTGTTCCCGTTGAAGCTTGTGAGGCACTACGCCAATTCATGATAACTTTCAAAAAAAATCAATAACAATCAATAAAAGCACCTTCCAAAAGTGGAGGTGCTTTGTTAAAAATTTAATAATAAATAATCATTAACCATATGGCAACCCCAAAAAGGAAGACCGATGAGACACCCATCTTTAATCCATATCGTCTCCACTTTTTCCTTTCATCGTTATCTTGGGCTCGCTCAACGGTTCTTAACAAAGTGTAGCCCGTACTAAAAAGTAACAGTACCGCACATGCAAAGAAAGCAAAAATTAATCCACTCATTGTAAGCCTCCTTTAAAGTTATCAATTAGGCTTTTAATGTAAGTAAAAAAATTTTGTATTTTAACTATTATATGTCGGCAAATTGCATAGTTTACTAATTTTTTTATCGAATGATGGGGGAATAAAAAATGAAGATCAAGTCGTTTTTATGTGGAATTATTACTGGTGGTGCCATTGCAGGTATCACAACACTTTTAGTAACACCTAGATCTGGCCAAGAGGTTCAAGCTTAACTTATCGACTCAGTTAATAAAATTAAACAAAATGTCAATGAAACGAAAGAACAAAGTATTTCACTTAAAAATCAGTTTTCTGAAACAGCAAGAATAAGTAAGGAAGCCATCGAAATTGTTTCTAAAGAAGTGAAGGATTCAGTCGAAGATTGGAGACATGAAGTCGAACCTGCTTTAAAACAACTTCAAAAAGAAATTGATAACTTACAAGAAACCATTGAAAAAGGACAACGACCGTAACTATTTCGCAAAAAGTTAATCGTCTGATTGAATAATCATTCATAAAAATATCGAATTTTTTGAAAAAATATAAAATTTCTCTTTATTAATATACAATTTATTGTCATAATATAAAGAAAATATAGTAAAAAAATTTTTTAGTAATGGGGGAGAACAATGGACCATAACGTACCTTACTCTATTAAGCAGTCGATAATGTTCAGCCACAAGGTTGCTCAGCTAAGTAAGGCTTTGTGGAAGTCTGTTGAAAAAGATTGGCAGTCATGGATTAAACCGTTCGATTTAAACATTAACGAACATCATATCTTATGGATTGCCTATCACTTAGAGGGGGCTTCAATCTCTGATATAGCGAAATTTGGAGTGATGCATGTTTCAACAGCCTTCAACTTTTCCAAAAAGCTTGAGGAACGGGGTTTATTAACATTCTCGAAAAAAGAAAATGATAAAAGAAATACGTATGTGTATTTAACACCAGCAGGGGAAGAACTTTTACTGAAGACGTTAGAATGCTATAACCCAGGAACTTACAGTATTTATGGTGGCGCACTACCTATCAAAGATTTGTATGGTAAATTTCCTGAGTTTTCTGAGATCATGAGTATCGTTCGCCATATATATGGTCCTGATTTTATGGATATTTTCGAAAAAACTCTTGATAAGTTTGAACATGAGTTTACAGATGAAGATGGAGTATTGAAGCCTCAGCAACCTGCGGAAACTAGATAAAGTGAAGCTTCCATCAGTGAGGGTTTTCTTCTACCCCCACTTCAAGACTTTGAGCAATTAAAGAAATCTTGAAGTGAGGGTATTACTGCCAGTTGTTGTGGGGGGGAATGAAGTCCTAAGTACTTTTTGACTCCTTTTCAATCCTGTTTATGGCTCTTAGCAAAACTTCTACTAATTCTGTATACAAGTCTTGTGCTTTTAAAGATTTTAATGTTTCATCTAGTGGTAATTTTTCTGGAAGCATTCCAACAAAATGTACGAGTAGCGGTGTATGATGGACAAAACCCAGTTCACACTGCTCCTCGTATTCTTTTTGCAGTTCTTGACATAATAACAGTACTTGCTCAACTTCGAGTTCTGATAAGTCATTTTCAAGTGCTAATGCATAGAACGGATAAGCCTCTCTATCGACCATTTTTAATAACAACCTATGTTGAAATTGCAACCTTTTTAAATACTCCTCATCATACACCTTCACCACCTACTCCCTCACCTTCCCAATTGTCAATAAAGAAAGAATATTTAATATTTTTGTCATACCTATTGATTTTCTAGCAAAATCGTCGTAAATTATTCAAATAGATTAAGGAGGTGCAATTCACCTTGTTTTGCTGGAAATCTGTTAATATTACTCGTGAATTTGGTAACACTCGATTAAAAATCGTATCCATTACTTCTGCTATTTTATTTTTTCTTATTTATTATTTGTTTTTAAGTTCATTTATTGACGTCACTAACGTTAATCAATACGGGGTGCTCTCATTTATCATTGGACTATTTTTAGTTCCTCTGATACATAAGCTGTTACATTGTGTACCGATTTGGCTTTGTGGTAAAAAGGCTAAATTAACTATAAAAAAGAGAAAGTTCATGCCGATTTTATTTTGCTTCATTCCTAATACTATTTCAAAAAGACTTTGTATTACAGCATCTTTATTTCCTTTAATCATGATCACGACGATCACAACGATTGGTTCGATTGTATCACCAGAACATCTTCCTTATTTTGTTATTTATTCGGCAATTAACTTTGGACTAAGTATTTATGATATTATTTATGTAAATTACTTAATCAGAGCTCCCAAATCATCTTTTATTGAAGACCACTATGATGAGTTTCACATATTACTGAACAGAGCAAGCTAAGTTGTTTGAGGCTGACTCGTAAGATTGTTTACATCCTTTATTGAGTCAGCCTATAGTTTAGTGTACTTTCATTCGTAGTTCAATCTCATTATTAAGTAAATCAAATCGTTCAAAGTAGAATGAAAGATTTTCATCTTCTATAATCTCTGACATAATGACATGTACAATTTGTTCGGCAGAATATACATTTACATACGGTGGAAAAGAAAGATAATCATTTAACAATTGAAGTACGATATGCTGTGGCAATTGAAATTGTCCCATCGATATTGTCGAAATGTGTAACAATAAATCCCCGTTAGGAGCAACTTCAGGAACCATGTTCACTTGAACTCCCATATTCGTAGATAGTACCGGAATCGTAGTTTCAAATTCAATTTGTTCATCTGTTAACACAACACCGTAATTAACAACTTGGTTTGGATTTTCATTAAGCTTTAGCGCGAGAAGTTGATTTAATTCATCCCTTGTTGTTTTAATTGTAAAATGAGCTTCAGGTTTGAAATCATCAATCAATAAGCTTTCTTCGTTATCTCTTGGTTGAAATAATGTGAAGAGTGAAATTAGAGCAGTAATAATAATAATACCATTAATACTTGCCAAAACAAAAAAACTTACTTTCCAATTAATTACTTTTTTCTTCAAACTACACCACCCTACCTTCGTGGAACTATAGAACTTCAAGCTAACAACTATCTTTTTCACTCATCTTTTGTTAAAGTAATTTTATAAGAATATGCTATCTTACGTCTATCTTATTTTTACTAAATATATTGGAGGCTCATTCATGCTTTTTATATTTGCTATATTTGCCTTATTTATCCTTTTTATTTTTAATTCTATGACGAATGCTTTATGTATGCAAAAAGAAATTCCCGAAGAAAGACAACCTATTGTCTTTCGTACGATAAATGTATTAATTACCATTTTATTAACATCAACATATGTAAAGATACTGTTTACCTAAATAGAAAAGTGATAGGCGTTTGCTTAGCCCCGATCAGTAAATGTTCTGGAAGAGAAAGCCGCCTGAAACAAAAGAATAGAAAGTGAAAAGGATGAGGCTGGTCGCCTCATCCTTTTTTGTTTACTTATTAGTAACCGCCGTATCCCCAGCTAGCTCCGATGATTACTAACAAGATGAATAAAACAACAAGTAACGCAAATCCACCAGTGTGTCCGTGTGACATAATACATCCTCCTTTAAATGATTTTAGGATTTAAATAGGCTTTCTTATTCAACTAAAGATGCACCTGTTGATCCAATTAACTAGAAGTTAATGACTGAGGGTTGTTAACGGCATTCTTCTTAGTACCAAGATGCACCAACGATGATTAATAAGATGAACAACACCACAATTAACGCGAAGCCACCGTAATATGCGTGAGACATCTATAACACCTCCTCATTGCTTCGTTACCTTATCCTATGCATAAATCGTCTGAATGTACTGGGCAAATGCCCCAATTGTGTTAAACGATGAAGGCGACCTAATCATTTTTTCATTTCAATAAAGTTTATGTTATAGTAGAGAATGTGCATGAAAATGGTGAAAACTTATTCGGTTGAGGAGTGGACAGGTATATGAAAAAAAGCATTATCGCGCTTAGTTTAACTGGTGCGTTATTATTAGGAGCTTGTGCTAATAACGATACACAAGGTGGAGCGATCGTTGAAGGAACAAATGTTACAGTAACGGAGGAAGAATTCCTTCAAGAATTAAAAGCTAGACATGGTGATGATTTATTAAAAGAAATGGTTGAAAGACAAATTTTGAATCATGTTATTACCGCTGCAGACATTGATTCAGCTAAAGTGGAAGAAGAAGTAAATACCTTTAAGGCAGAATTCGGAGTCGAAACAGATGAAGAATTACTTCAAATCCTTCAAATGCAATTTGGATTACCTGTTGAATCTATTGAGGAATTTAAAGATCAATATATAATCTCGAATCTTGCCATTCAAAGTTTAATGACACAAGATATCGATGAAGCTGATATGGAAAATATCGATGAATCCCAAATTGAAGTCGAGGCTAGTCATATTCTAGTTGAAGATGAGGAAACAGCTAACGAAGTTCTTGACAAAATTAATGCTGGTGAAGATTTTGAGGAACTTGCAACTGAATATTCAACTGATACAGGTTCGGCTCAAAGAGGTGGTCAACTGGGCTACTTTGGACAAGGAAGAATGGTTCCTGAATTTGAAGAAACTGCCTTCAACCTAGAAATTGGTGAAGTTAGTGATCTTGTTGAATCCGAATTCGGTTACCATATTATAAAAGTTACGAATAAGCGTGTCATTGTTAAATCGTATGAGGAAGTAATGGACGAGTTATACAATGAAGCAAGTATAAAAGTAAATGATCCACAATTTAAAGACCTATTTTAAATATCCTACAGGTGAAACGATTGTTTCACCTGTTTTTTTATTTCCACATTCGCCTAGAACAACTTCGAATATATTGCATAGGTTATTGTATAGATATTAAAAAAGTCAGTGAAAGGATGATATAAATGTCTAAAGTTCCAACTCCAAAGCCAGCATTTGGAGGGTTCACATTAATCGTTGTATTGTTCATTTTATTAGTGATTGTCGGTGCGACATACTGCTAATCGCTACAGATTAGAATAAAAAAGAGAGCCATAGGTGAAATCACTTATGGCTCTTCTCTCAATCTTTTTCTTTTTTCACGGTCTTCTTCGATGCGTTCCATAAACACTTGACCTTCTTTTTCAATAAATTCTTCATCAATTTTTTTATCTTCTACGGAATGTTTCATAAAATAATAGGCACTAACAAAAATTCCTAACACGACAAAATACATCCACCACGGGTCCACATTCAATAGCACAACTGAATTAAAGTCAAGTCCAGATACAAAGAAAAGTAAAAGACCGATACATAAGAGGACTATCATTTGTATTTGCTTATTTTTCATGTAAATCTCCCTTCCTAAAACAGTTCTTTCTACTAATCTATGCTTGTCTTTTTTTTGTATGTCTAATTTACTGTTTGGAAAAGAGATTTTATTTATGATATTTTTACCAGTCTTAAAGGAAGTAATACGACTATTTATATCTATATTTTGTTTTCTACCAGTTCATGTACAATAAAAAACTATATATCTAATGGTTTTTCATGAAATGAAGGCTTATAAAGGGAACGATTTTCAAGTGCTTGGATACGATCTGAAAATTCTCCTGGTTGAACTCGTTCAAGTGCTCGATCCATCATATTCATTTTTGCATCAATATTATCAATTTGGTGAAGAATTTCAGCTTCACGAATAAGTGGTGGTTTCGGACTACCCCATTCTCCTTTTCCATGATGACTAAGAACAAGGTGTTGTAGAACTAATACTTCTTCTCCTTCTATATTCAGCTCTTTAGCCGCTTCACCAATTTCATTGACCATGATTGAAATGTGTCCAAGAAGTTTACCTTCAATTGTATACACTGTATCTATCGGCCCAGAAAGTTCCCGAACTTTACCTAAATCATGAAGAATAATACCAGCATAGAGTAAATCTGTATCTATACTAGGGTAAAGCGTCGCAATCGATTTAGCTAAATCTAACATTGACACAACGTGATAGGCTAAACCAGAAACAAACTCATGATGATTTTTCGTTGCTGCAGGCGATTCAAGGAATGCTTCTTGATGTTTTTTTACCAGATGTCTTGTAATCCTTTGAATGTTTGCATTCGTCATTTCAAACACATATTGAGTCACTTTCTCTAGCATTTCCTCTGGTGACACTGGAGCAGATCTAATAAAGTCTGCAATTTTCACATTATCCATTGCCGTTGTAGGTCGGATACTATTTATCTTTAATTGGTTTCTCCCTCGAAACTCGGAAACTTCTCCAATGACATGAATAATTTCTTTACTAATAAATGTTGCTTCATCTTCAGGCGAGCAAGACCAAAGCTTGGCCTCAATCTCTCCAGTATTGTCACTTAATATTAACGTTAGAAATGGCTTCCCATTACTAGCCACTCCTTTTGTAGCTGTTTTAATTAGAAAGTAACTATCTAAAGAATCCCCTGTTCGATAGTGGACAATTCCTTTACCCATACTTCCACCACTTTCAACAATTTTATCTCCTCTAGTATATCACATTGTTCCTTTAAGTTAGATAACGATCATTCGTTAACCAGCTTTCTATTAGTCCTCTTTTTTTACTTTAATTTTTCTTTTCTTCGTATCTTCATATGGTAGTACAACAAAAAAGCAGACACCTGTCTCTTTATTTTCGACGCCAGGATAGCCACCATGCAGTTCAGCAATTCGCTTTACTATGGCTAAACCTAAACCAAACTGTCCTTTATTTCCTTTATGGAATGGCGTAAAAATATTAGGAACATCATTCGCTGGGATCTGTTCACCATCATTTTTAACGGTCAATTTAACAGATTGATCCAATTTTTCAGCTTTAATATATATTTTTTCGTTTGCATAACGCAGCGCATTCTCAATGAAATTTTCTAGCAACACTTGAATCTGTTCCTTATCTCCATTGAACTTAACATCGGCACCCGTAATAATAAAGGCTACATCTTCACGTTGAACACGAAATCGTTCTTCTAAGTGAAACGCAATTGCACCAAATATGATTTCTTCACGAATAGGATCTTCATCTTTTAATGCGTCTAGTTTCGTAAAATACAACATATCCTTTACGCGTCGTTCCATTCGATCCGCTTCTTCAAGAATGACGTTCATCGTACTTTCCATATTCTCTTTCGGCAAGATACCATCCTTGACGCTTTGAGCATAACTTTTTATAACCATAATTGGGGTCTTAAGTTCATGCGATGCATGTTGAATAAATGTCTTTTGTGCCCTGTCATAACGCATCAAGTTTTGTCTCATCCGTTCAAACTGATAGGACAACTTTTGAAAGTCTTTATCTCCATTCCAAATAAACGATTCCTGCCAGTTTCTTTTCGCTATTTGTTCAAAGTGATTACCTAGTACCGTTAAAGGCTGTCTTAAATAGTGATTTAAATAAATAGCAGGCAATAAACTTAGTGCACTCGTAAGTAACAAAATATACAGCAGTCTTTCCCATAACCGATTAACCATTCGATCACGGTACGTATCCCACATATAAGATATTTGGTACGCTTCCTCATTTGTCGTTTTTATTTTCGTAATAACATAAAATAAAGTTGCTCCGCCGTAAGTTAATTCGTATCGACCTCTTGTCGTTTCTTGTGCAAATGCGTTTTCTCCCATTTCTTGGAGTACTTCGTTCGGTACAGAATCTCCTCGACGAGTTCCATATTGATTAATGACAAATAAATGTCCAACCGATCGTTCTGCTTCCCGACGTTCAATAAAATCGACTTCCGATTGTGGTGGTGTGAAATACTCACTATACGGATTGGCAAATCGAGCTTGTTCTTGTTCAATAATTCGATACGTTTCATCAGTAAGTGTTCCTTTAATAGAAATGGGATAAATAATAATAATCGATAGACCTACCAAGACAATTATTGAGATAAATGAAAGCCAAATTCTCTGGGTTAAATTTACTCTAATCATGAGGATAAAACACGGTACCCATAACCATATAATGTTTCTAAATGAACACGAGGCATCTTTTTACGAACGCGTCTTACTACATCATCAACTGCGCGTTCAGATCCATAATAGTTCTCTCCCCATACATACTCAATAATTTCTTCACGTGAAAAGGCTTTTCCAACTTGACCTGTTAGAAGTAAAATTAGATCCATTTCTTTCGTCGTTAAATCTACTGGATCAGTTGGTCCATGCCTATCGATTACAGTTCTTCCAACGGGATCGATAAGATAATCATTTAACTCTATTTTCCGTTGTTCAACTTGACCTGTTCCATAAACTCGCGCTAATAATTTTTTTGTTCGAATAATTAATTCTTGTGGTAAAAATGGTTTTGCTAAATAATCATCACTACCCATTTCCAGGCCTAATACACGGTCTAAGTCTTGATCACGAGCCGAAATAAAAATAACAGGGGTGTCCCCATGCTCTTTAATAGCCTTTAAAACTTGATAACCATCCGTTCCAGGTAACATTATATCAAGTATCCATAAATGTGGCTTCTCTTCTATTGCTTGAACCGCATCATCTCCGTTGTTAAAGGTTTTTACAATCCAGCCTTCTTTCTCTAAATAAGCTTTTAATACTTGAGAAAGATTTTCTTCATCCTCTACTAAATGTACAATATATTGACTCATCCTCTAATCCCTCCTAGGATTTACAAGTTGTCCATTATTAAGCTAGCTTTGATATGAAAAAATCCCACTATTCTTAAGTAGGATTTCCTTGATACCTTTCTAACAGATGTATCACGATAATACATTGATATTTTATCAAATCTATTCTCTTTAATAAAGAAACATGACTACGACAATACCATCGTTGCCTCGAGGTCAAAAAGATCTTTGATCTGTTCGTGACAGGTGAAAAATAATACTTGATGCTTCTTTGCGACCTCTTTGATCACCCGAATTGCACTTACTTTCCTTCCATCATCAAAATTCACCATAATATCATCTAATATGATTGGCATTGGAGAAGGTGCTTGGTACGCTAACGCAAGTGCAAGTCGAAGTGATAAATACAATTGTTCACCTGTTCCTTGACTCAACTCATCTGGTGTAAAGCGCATACCGTCAGATCGCTCAACAATAAAAGAACTTTCCGATACAGGTGCAAATAAATTAACGTATTCTCGATTGGTCATTATTGAAAATAGTTCTTTCGCTTTTTGAATAACAACAGGCTGCCTTTCTGTTTCGTAGATTGATTTCGCTTTATTTAAAATCAAATGACTTATACGGAATGTTGCCCATTCCTTAGCAACTGATTGAAACTCTTCCTTCTTTATTTCATATGTCTGTCTTAATTGAGAATGGTTATTCCCTGTTTCTAGCTGTTCTATTTCTTGTTCAATCCGCCCAATTTGGTTTTCGAGCAATGACTGTTCTGCTTCTGCTTGCTTTAATTGCTTAGTTAATGTTTGAAGTTCTTCTTCAATGCTGACGCTAGCCTGATCTAAATAAATTTTTACCTGCTCTTTGGTTAATGGTTCTAGTGTAAATTGTGCTTGTTGAGAACGGAGGATTAACAACTCCTTTTCAAGTGTTTGCCTTTCAGTTGCTACATCTGCAAAATAGAAAAACTCTTCTTCGTCTTTGGCATGAGCTTTCAATATCCAATTCGATCGTTCCTCTTGCAAATATTGAATTTTTCTTTTTAGTGTCTCAACTTCCGATGCAACCATCTTTATGTTCTTTTGAACTTCATTGAACTGAATCTTCTTTTGTTGTTCTCTCTCGACTGTTTCTGTAATTTTATGAACAAGAACAGATAAACTTCCAATCTGATCAATTTTCAGCTTAGCCGCTAATTGCTGTCCAATCTCATTAATCAGTTCCATTCGTTCATGAATTTCTTCTCGTCTCTTTTTATAGTAATTTTTATTATTCATATTTTGCTTCACTTCAACTAAAACATCAAACAATTCTAGTTGATGTTCACAGCTTCCATAATGCACAAACTGGTGTTTATCACACCACAAAACTAATTGATTAACTATAAGTTGGATTTCATTTTCACATGTTTCAATTTCTCCTACTAATAAATTATATTCCCTTTCCTCTTGCGTCCACTGTTTATTCCATACTTCTAGCTGATGTTCTGTTGCCATATTCTCTTTGAGGTCTCGCTCTATCAAACCTATTTCTCTTTCAAGATCATCTGTTGTTTTTATCCCTTCTAGTTCTTTTTCATATTCTACTAGTTGCTGGTGGTGTTGCTTATTCTCTCTGCCTTTAGGTCTACCACTCACGTACATCATGATAATTGCAAATACAAACGTAAGTATGGAAGGAATCCACTGTTGTATATACAACAACCACCCACTAATTACGAGTAAAGCGATGGCTATAATTTTAAAAACTCTTGTGTTTCCATAATCGAGTGCGTCTTTTGACTGTCCATTGAGCCATTGGATTTTTTGTTCAAGTTCTTGTCTTCTAGACCGATCCGCTTTTGCCTGGTCGATTTGTTGTTGTAATTTCAGTTGATATTCACTAGATAAACATTCTGAAGTTATGTCTTTAAGCGTTTGTTTAGTTTGCTCTAGTTTTAATAATTTAGTTTTAAGCTCAATCTCTATTTGCTCTCTTTCATAGTCTGATTTTCTTTCTCTTTGAGTTAATTTTTTTAACTCTTCCTTTGCCGTTAAACTCGTTTGTGTTTGTAGGATTAAATCGTCATTCCACTCCTTACCTAACCTTCCTTTTTGGTCGATTATCAATTGCTCTAGTTTACGTAACTCCAGTTGTAAACTCGTTAATTCCTCTTTTAACCGTTCATATTCATATAACATTTCTTTTATTAATACAGCTTGCTCTTTTATTTTTCCAAAATCAGGTCTCAATGTCAGTTCCTTTAACTGTTTCTTTAGCTCTGTCATTTTGACCTCTAAATCATTAAACTGTTCTTTAAGGGCTCGTTCTTTAGTAATACTATCTTTTACTTGATCAATCCCATGCAATGGAAAATGGTTTACTGACGGAAGTTGCTCTAATTGAGAAAGAACGCTTTTCTCTTTTCTATATAAAGGGTCCATAAGTATTAGTTTTTCTTGAATTTTCAGTTTATCTTTTAGGCCTGTAACGGTGTTATTCACACCTTGTTGTTGCTTTCTTAAGTTTATTCGTTGCGATAACAACTCATCATATTGTTTTAGTTGTCCTTCCATTTCCTTTAACTCATATCGAGTGACCTCTAACTGTTGAAGTTTTTCATTAAGTATTGGTTTTTTCCCACTTGGCTTAAATAGATCCTGTTGCCCTTTTTCTATCTTTTTTTCAAGTTCATTTAATGATCCTTTTCCCCAAATACTTGCTCCATGTAAATAGCGGTTCAATTCATCTGTTTTCAGCTGCTCCATTTTTTGAAGGTCACTAGCGCTGAAGGAAAAAACACCTGTAAATAAACCTTTATCCATTCCTCCTAACAATTGATTTAATGCCTCTTCTCCCCCTATCGTTCCATCCTCATAATAAATAATTGCTTTTCCACCGTTTTTTCCTTTTTGTCTTTCAATTGTAATTTCACTTAAACCGTTTATGTCTATAATTATCTGCCCACCATACTTCGTTCCTTGCTTCGGTTCATAGTGTGCACCAGCTTGAGCTCTTGTTGGAAATCCAAATAGGATCGTAGTAATAAACGTTTTTATTGTTGACTTTCCTTTTTCATTCTCACCAAAAATAACTTGTAAATTTGAAGAGAGGAGGTCAATTTGAATATCGTAAAATTTTCCGAAACCATAAATATGTAGTTTTTTTATATTCAAGAACCCCACTCCTTTAACAATTCTTTTAAGATCAAATCTCTTCCGTCTTGAAGTAGTTTTTCATACTCATCATCATTCAATGGCTGTAAAAATTGCTTAGCTTTGCGATGTCCATATAATTCCTTTAAGACCTCTTTTATATCTTCTGGAGAACTTTCGGCCAAGTGTTCAGTCACTCTTGTAATATCACCTAAGAAGTCTTCCTGCTGTAATAATTGCTGTATATCCCATTTCTTTTTTGTGTTATTTTCATATGAACTAATCCAAACGAACGTATTATTATAACCTTGATCGCTATTAACGTGTTCAATCCACTCATCCATTTGGACTTTTTCTTCTAATACTTCTGCAGCTGGTCCTTCACCAGAAAAATTCAGATGTAACATGTAGCTACCGTTTTTCATTCGTATTTCGTCGATGCGTTGGTCACAATATGTAAAAAACTGTTCTGCTGATGTAATTTTATTAATAGAAAGTTCAATTGTTTCCCAAATTAACGGTGCTGTCTCAATAAATTCGGTAGAAACTTCTTTTGTATCATTTAATTCAACTAGCAAACACCCTTTTTTTCCTGTTTCTTTTCGATGTCTGCCTAGAATATTTCCAGAATAAAAAATGGTTGGTTTCAGTTTAGTCAACTTGTGAATATGTCCTAATGCCCAATAATCAAACTCTTTTTCTTCCAACTCCGACCAATGAAACGGTGCATATGGATTGTGACCTGTAATGTTCTGTTCTTGGCCATGAAGCAATCCAATATGATAGTCTGCTCCATCGACTTTTTTATAATGATCGATTTTTCGTTCTAATACTTCTCTTTCCTGATAACTAAATCCGTATAAATGAACTGAAGTTCCGTTACGATTCACCCATCGCTTACACTCCAATTCATTTGAAAAAACGTGGACGTTTTTCGGCCAAGTAATAGTCACCCAATCCCCACTAAGGTGATCATGATTCCCGTGAATGATAAACACAGGGATATCTCGTTGATCAAGTCGAGCAAATTCTTTTCGTAAAAAAAGTTGAGCTTTGAGACTTCGGTTTTCATTATCATACAAATCCCCAGAAATAATAATAAAATCAACGTTATGTTCCAAAGCTATATCAATCATTTTTCGAAATGAGTTGAAAGAACTTTCATGTATTTGTTTTAATAACGACTCAGGCAAATGAGCCAAGCCTTTAAATGGACTATCTAGATGTAAATCTGCAGTATGAATAAAAAGCAAGGGTTTCATCCTCTCACCACCTATTACAAATAATGGTTAACATATTAATTATAACAAAAAGTGAACATGTGTTCTATCCATTATTATAAAAGATATACTATTAATATGAAATGACGATCAATTTTTAATATTTCTCCAATAAAAACACCCCAATTTTTAAATGATGTCTAACAATTGGAGTGCATGTATTGTTTATTATTCAAAGTGACGTTCTCCCTCTCATTAACCTTTTCATCGAATTCAGTTATTGGGAGAACGTTTACAAAACAAAAGAGGATGACGTTTTCATGTCACCCTCTTTCATTTACTTTATGCTTTTAATTCGATTGACTTTTCTTTTCCGTATATAAAATAACTTTGTACAATCATAAAGACATTACCAACAACCCAATATAACGATAAAGCTGATGGCATAGCAATTGCAGCCATTAAAATCATGGCAGGCATTATATAAATTGTGACTTGCATATTCTCTGGCAAATTACGCATCGTTAATTTACCTTGTATCCAAGTAGTAAGGGCCGCAACAATCGGTAAGATATAAAGCGGGTCTGGACTACCAAGGTTAAACCATAAAAATGTATGTTTTGAAATTTCTTCTGTTCTCATGATGGCAAAGTAAAAGGCCATCAATACTGGCATTTGGATAAAGAGTGGCAAACATCCTGCCATAGGATTAACACCGTATTTCTTATAAACACTTAACATTTCCTTTTGAAACTTTTGTTGTTCTTTTGGATCCTTCATATTATAGCTACTTTTCAATGCGTCCATTTCAGGTTTAATGACTTGCATCGCTTTACTACTTCGACTTTGTTTTATCGTTAATGGTAAAATACTTAACCGAATAAAGAGTGTAACAAAAATAATGGATAGTCCGAAACTGCCATTAAATAAAGTCGCAACAAAGGTAATTAACCACGATAATGGATACACGAAATAATGATTCCATATTCCTGTAGATTCAACTGTGATTGGTTGCGTTGTCTGTGCTCCACAACTAGAAAGTAGCAACGCACACCCAATTACTAACAGGATGATACTATATTTATACATGATTGTTTTCAATGAACACCCTCCTTATTATTGAACGTATTAGATCAATAATAAGAAAGAGGCTGCCTCATCATCGCACTTTGAATTCCTATCACGAAAGTTCGGTATGTTTCTCTTAATAAAAATAAATGATTGGACGATGAGAAATGGTGAAAAAAAGTTGATCTTGTTTACATCTGGATCATGTTCGTTACCATAATACTTTTGCTGAAACTGCAAATACACTATTTTTTTCGATAATGCTGCTGTTATATAAACCATCGAAAGTCCAAGTAATAACCAAAGAATTGGTATATCAAACGTTATTTCAAACACTCCCATCGCCTCCTTTCACTCTAGTTATATTGTAAAATTATAGCACTTAATGATTTAACTTCAAAATTGTAAGTTGTAATTTAAATGGCTAAACAAACTATTTTACTGCTTTTCCTTTTTGGACAACTGCAATGCTCGTTTAAAGTCTTTTAACGAAGATGACTTTCCGTACATTAAAACTCCTCCTCGGTATACACGGGCACCAGCCCAAGCCATTAAAACAATCGTTGCAAGGAGAATTCCTACACCGAGTAGCACTTCCCATAAAGGAAGAGACAACATACCTACACGTAAAAACATAATCATTGGTGCAAAAAATGGAATAAACGATGTAATCGTAACAATCTTTGCTTCAGGATTAGTTAATCCAAACATCGCAATAAAAAATGCAGCTACGATTAATAAGATCATCGGTGCAACCATCTGATTAACGTCTTCAATTCGACTAACAAGGGAACCTAACATAGCCGAAATCGTTGCATATAGAAAATAACCAAGAATAAAAAATAAAAATGCATAGCCAATTAAATGAAGTGGAAGACCTTGCCCGATTATCATTTCTCCTAGTTCAGGACCAAACGCATCTGTAGACAGCCGTTGCCTTAGAGAAAGGACACCTACTAAGAAAATAAGAGCATACTGAGTGAGACCAAGTAATGCAATTCCAAAAATCTTCCCGAACATTTGTTGAATTGGAGAAGAACTCGAGATTAAGATTTCCATTACTCTTGATGACTTTTCAATGGCGATTTCCGTAGCAATCATATTCCCAAACATGAGGACTGAAAAATAAATGATAAATAGTAAAATATAGACAAAAATTCTCGCTTGATTGAGTTCTGTTTCGGTCTTCGCTGTTTCTGCAATTGCAATTCTTTCAAATTCAATTGGTGCATAAATACTGGCCACTTCTTCTGGTTGTAAATTCAGATTTGATGTAACCCTTTCCTCTTTCACTTGTTGAAGAGCCTGCTCTAATTGCCAAGGAAGCATTTGCTCAACTACTGTCATCGCTTGATATGTTCCTTGTGGTAACCCTGAAGCACTTAAGGAAAGTTCTATCATACCTTCTACTTCCCCATCTTTTATTAACGAAATAGCTTCAGCTGCTGCATCCTGAAACTCTCTTAGCTCAATTGTTGGATTTATAATCGTCATATTAGATTCTAACGCTTCATAGAGTTCCCCTGTTTCATCCAAAACTAAAACAACACTAGTTTCACTTTGTTCCTGGTCAAAAACTGATATAATTCGGTCAAAGTTCATAAACCCTAAAATAAAAAGTAAAGTGATTGCTGTTGAAATTAGAAATGATTTCGACTTTAGTTTCGATAAATATGTATGTACTAAAACGATAAAAAACTTATTCATAATGTGCCCCCACCTTTTCTAGGAAAATATCATGTAAGGATGGGTCTTCAATTTCAAACTTTCGAACAAAACCTTTAGTAGCTAACACTTGAAACAACTGGTGTGCCGTATCTTCATTAGCAATTTGAACTACTGCCCCTTCTTTTGTATGTTTCACCTTAAGAACCCCTGCAAATTGGTCAAGAAAATCTAAAGGAAAATCAGCTCGTATTACGACATTCATTTTGCCGAAAGATTTTTTCACATCCCTCAAACGTCCTTCCACTACTGGAGTACCGTGATGCAAAATACAAAGTTGTTCACATAATTCTTCTACATGCTCCATTCGATGACTTGAAAAAACAATTGTTGTTCCTGATTTATTAAGGTCTAGTACTGCTTCTTTTAATAATTCTACATTTACAGGGTCAAGCCCACTAAAAGGTTCGTCTAGAATAAGAAGTTCGGGTCGGTGTATGACTGAGGCAATAAACTGAATCTTTTGTTGATTACCTTTTGATAATTCTTCTATTAGCTTGTTTGCATTTTCTGGCACTTTAAAACGTTCTAGCCACTCGTGCATCTCTGTTAAAATATCTTTTTTTTCCATACCTCTTAATCTACCTAGATAGACTAATTGCTCAGCCACTTTCAATTTTGGATATAGCCCTCTCTCTTCTGGCAAATACCCTATTAATTGGCTTGTTTTATAGTTAATTTTTTCATTACTCCATGTAATACACCCAGACGTTGGTTCTAGTAGACTTAGTATCATCCGAAATGTTGTTGTTTTACCAGCTCCATTCGCTCCTAACATACCAAACATTTGTCCTTTTTCAATATTTAAGTTTAATTGATTGACAGCTTTAGTTTTTCCAAATTTTTTTGTTAAATTCTCTATGTTTAAACTCATTCTAAACCTCCAATAATACTGATTTATTTTATATACGTTCCAATAAGCGTTTTGTTTCAAATTTTGGGAATTCCGTTCGTTAAATCATGATATTTAATATAAAACTTCTAGTTTATCAAAACAACTTAGCGCTAATAAAGTCAAACAATCCTAAAAAGCACTATTCTCTAGTATGTTACACTTGAATATGTAAGCGTTTGAATTTAAAATATTATTACAAGTCTAATAACGTGTTAGAGGTGGATAACGATGGCAGATTACTATTTAACGGTCTATGACCAGTCAGGTGAACAGTTATTAAATGAAACAATTCAAGCAGCTAATGATGAAGAAGCCAAAAAAGTCGGAGAACAAAAGCTTGCAGAAGGAAATTATAGTGAGCACACACACCGATTAACAAGAGCTGGAAAACTAATTCTATTTCACCGCTAGACCTAAAAAGGCGGAAGGCTCTCGTACAGCCCCGACTAGCAAATGTTCTGGTAGGTAAAAGTTCGCTTTTTGACTTTTGTCCTACCAGGTTATTTGACCTTGAGGGGCTAGAGCCTGTAGCTAGACCTGAAAAGCGGAAGGCTCTCGTACAGCCCCGACTAGCAAATGTTCTGGTAGGTAAAAGTTCGCTTTTTGACTTTTGTCCTACCAGAACATTTGACCTTGAGGGGCTAGAGCCTGTAGCTAGACCACGTAAAAATGAGGCTGATAAATGATCAGCCTCATTTTGCTTTAATTCAAATATATTATTTTTCTAGTTTCAACTGTTTTCGAAACACTTCACGAACCATATACGCTACTCCATGCATATTATTTGAACGGGTCACCCAATCAGCTATTTGTTGAACCGATTTAGGCGCATTTCCCATCGCTACCCCTAAACCTACTTGTGTAATAACATCAATATCCTCTTCAGTTGATCCAATCGCTACCATTTCATCCAACCCAATACCAAGTTCACGTCCTAATCGTTGCAATCCTCTAACCCTTGAAACCCCTTCAGGTACTATACTAATCCGTCCATCTTGAGACTGAATAACATTAATATTAGAAACTTGTTTTTCAATTTCTTCTACCGCCTCAAGCTGCTGTTCTTTATCCAAAAACTGAATTTGGATCTTAGGAGGTGCAATCGGGTTATCTAAGATGTAATCACAAATGGAGTCAACAAAAGTAACTGGATAAAATAACGGATCGCCAATTCCAATTGTCATTTTTGCCATGAGCTGACTTTTATTTCGTAATTTATTACCTATTCCATAACGTTCATGAAGGAGTCGGATATGACAAGTATAGTTTTCCAATATTTCTCCAATTTGAAATACCTTATCCTCATGAATACGTTTTTCAAAAATAGGTTCATCAAGTTCCGAAGCTAAATAAGCGCCGTCATGGGTAATTAAACATGTATCTAACTTTAAAGCTTTTGCAACTCTCTTAGCAGCTGGAAACGGTCGATCAGTTGCTAATGTTATATATACACCTTTACTTTTGACATATTCGATTGCATCTTTAGTTTGTCGGCTAAGTCGAGCGTTGGAACGTAAAAGAACCCCATCAATATTTAGAGCTAATAGACGATAAG
This sequence comes from Alkalihalobacterium alkalinitrilicum, assembly GCF_002019605.1. Lineage (NCBI taxonomy): Bacteria > Bacillati > Bacillota > Bacilli > Caryophanales > Bacillaceae > Alkalihalobacterium > Alkalihalobacterium alkalinitrilicum. The sequence continues at coordinate 2,903,920 of NZ_KV917368.1, forward strand.
CCACAAAAATCCCCCTTCTCATTGTTCTACTACGAACGTGACATACGTTATAGTAAAGACTATGAAAACGGGGGCTAGAATAGAACATCATTAGTTGTTCTTATTGTTCAGGTTTTCCGTACAATTCCTCTAATGGCTCCGTAATAATACGGTTAATATCTGTAATGATGACGCTTAAGCGCTGCTCTGCTTCCATCATCTTTGAAATGATTGGTTGTTGTTGCACTAACTCAAATAACTGTTGGGCCTTTTGAGCTTCCTCTTCAGTTATTTGCATTCCTTGCATTTGTTTTTGTTGAAGATCCATTTGCATGTGACGGAAGTTTTCGAGCATTTGATTAGCTGCTGGATCCTTTTCAATTTCCTCGTGTAACTGCTTTAATACCTTAAACTCATCACTTTCTTTAATCGTATTACCAAGTTCATGTGCTATATCATAAATATTAGCCATAATAACTCCTCCTTCTGTGTAGTCTTCACCGACTCTACCACAATATGAGTTGGATTTCACCTCTTAAGGTATTTATTTAAAAATTAACCAATGAGTTGCTAAAAAAATGAACAAAACTCTTAAATAAAGATAACGATCATACCTTGAATAAAGCCAATCATTCCCCCAAGAAGAGCACCCAAGTATGTTATCATTTTAAATTCCCTTCTTGAGATAGAAAGCACCATTTCTTCTAGACGTTCAACTGCAAAGCCTTCAACTTGTCCTTTTACAACATCCTCTAAATTGAGTTTTTTCATCAATCCTTCAAGTCGTGAAACTAAGGCTTGTCCACCAAACTCTACCATCTTAGGAATCCAACTTTCAACTACTGTGTCGGAATACGATTTTGTCCATTCGTTCATTGGTTGGTCTACCCAGTCGAAGATTGGCACTCGTTTTACTATCATTTTTTTAAGAATAGAGATGACTTCTTCTTTATCTACTTTATTTAAATAGTAAGAAAGTGATTTTTCTTTTAACTTATTCCACTCTTTTCTTAAGACCGATTCAATCATTTTTTCAGAACTTGCATCATTTAAAAACTTAATAATTTCAGGCTGTACTTTATCAACTAAACGTTCATTCCCTAAAAACATCGATACCATATTTCCAAGAGTTCCTTTTCCCATTAAGAAGCGGTCGATCATATGGCTTAGTCGATCTTTCCCCTCTTCACTTTGGAAGTAATCACGACCTCTTTCTAAAATAAACTGAGTCACCATCGGAATCGTTTCGTCTAACTTGCTTGTCCAATTTGAAGGAAGCACTTGCTCGATTGGACGGTGTCCATTTTGAACACGAAACGTTTCAAAACCATTTCTAATCCAATCTTCTGTTTTCCCTTCCAAAGTTTCTCTGACATCTTCGACTCCAAATCGTTCATGCAATAAATCACTTAATGTCGTTTCACTTTCTAAAAAGGACCTTGTTTCTCTTTGCGCCCATGCCTGCATTTCTTGTGTGAACTTTTCGTCTAAAAGCTTTCGTTGAATTCCTTCAGGTGTTAAAAGATGTTGTACAACCATCCTTCCTAATTGTTCAGCTAACTCTCCTCTTCTTTTCGGAATTAACCCAGGTGTAAAAGGGACTCTCTTTTTCGCAATATAAATCGGCTTATAAGGCCTGAATAACATCTTAATAGCTAAAGAGTTCGTGACCCCTCCAATTATCGCACCAATGACGACCATGACTAAAACTAATATGACTTCCTTCACGTTAACCTCCTACTGCACATCTATTCACGAAAATTTGGTTTTCAACATACAATACGCTATCAACAAATGCCTATACTTACACTATTATCCATCATACAGAAAAAATAAAAAAAAGGAAATGGTTGCCTCTATTCTGTTTCTCTAAACTTGATTTTTGCCCATGACGACGAAAGTCGAGGTCTTTCTTATCGTTTCATCTTTTAGTGTGGTTAATTATTATTTTATTAAGTATAAAAGGAGTGCTCCTAATGAAACCAACTTTTCAATTAAAAAGAAGGTTCGAAGATGATAATATAATTCACGTACCCTACTCATTTCTTCGACAAAAGTCACTCATTCCTAATACTTTAGTTGAATTATCATTTGGAAGTAAAGCCGTGGAATGTCATATCAAAATAAACGAGGATTGCGACAAAACAGTCCAACTTTCAGAAAACATTTACAAACAATTTAACATTCCTTTTGAAAGTCCAATTCATCTTTTTTATTCCAATGGATGTTTATCAATCGGCCCTCTGATTGGCATCTTTACAGCTGGTTTTACTTCTTCAACTCAAAATCCATTAGGTCAGCGAACTTCTCAGTATACGAAATTGTTATTCTCCCAAGAAGAAATAGGTGGGTTTTATTTTGTATTTGGTCATCATCATATAGATTGGGAAAATGGTGTAATTGATGGATACTTCTTAAAAGATGGAAACTGGAAATTAGTAACTGTTCCGTTTCCGAATGTAATATATAACCGCATTCCTAATCGACGAACAGAAAATTTAGAAACCATCCAATCCGCAAAAATGAAGTTTGAAACAGAATACGCTATACCTTATTTCAATCCGAGTTTCTTTAACAAATGGGAAATATATAGCCGTTTATCGAAGATAAAGAGTGTGCAAACCTATTTACCAGTTAGTTTAATCGAACCACAATACGATGATATTCAATCCCTTTTAAAGCAGTATAAACATCTCTACCTTAAACCAATTGAAGGAAGTCACGGTGAAGAAATCAAACAATTAATTAAGCTCCCCGACGAACCATACTATTATTGTCGCTTCCATGATGAAAACCAAATTCGTTTAAGAAGATATTCTATTTTAAAAAGACTCCTAAAAGATGAATATCCTTTAGGAGTAAATGACATTATTGTTCAGCAAGGAATCCATCTTTTAAAAATCGGGAAACATCCGACCGACTTTCGAATCCACACGAATAAAAATATCGAAGGACAGTGGGAAGTAAGTGCGATTGCAGCTAAAAAAGCAGGGTGGCAAAGTGTCACTACCCATATTCATCGCGGGGGTGAAGTAATATCTGTTGAAGAACTTTGCAAAAATGGACTTTTTTCTAAGGAACAAGTTGAAAGTTTAAACCAGGCAGCTCTTACCTTAAGTAAGGTCTTAGAACAACAATTAGAAGGCTGCATTGGAGAAATTGGTTTTGATCTTGGTATAGATGAAAATAGTCATGTATGGTTATTTGAAGCCAACTCAAAACCAGGACGTTTAATATTTGAACAAGGAAAACTTAAACGAGAAGATATTATTTCTAGAGAACTTCCATTGGAATACGCTATTTATCTTAGTAGAAAGGCTTTTGAAGAGCCACACCAATTTATGAATAAACTAGTGACACAGTATTAGCTTTCAATATCATAGATACAGACGGGTTCCCTAGCTTTCTTTCGGTCAATACGCTAAAATGAAAGAAAAATGACCGTTGCGCAAGCAATAATTGTAAACAAGTACGTATATCTAGTTAGATTCTTATAATAACGCTGTCATTTTACTTCCTACTCAACGTGCAAAAGAAAGAGGAGAAGCCGATGATTTCACATTTTCAATGGAAAGAACTTCGCAATAACTTAGTCCGTCAAGAATGGGAGTTTTCCTTTTTCTATAAAGGAAACTATTTTCGCGGTATGTATTTTAAGGAAGGTACGATCGAATGGGGTGAACCCACTCCATCAGAAGAAGAAAAAAAACAATTAGAACTACACGTTCATGACTTATTCCTTTACCATGTCTACGAAGAACATTAAGCGTTCTTTAGTATCAGTAAACTTACTTCACTGGAGGCTATTGCAGTAGAGTGACATTCAAAAGATATAGTGCGTTTCAACGTAGCACTATATCCCCGAAGTCGTCTATTTGTTAGCCTCTTTTTTATTATTGGAAATCTCTATAACAAAACCACCAATCATAACAATTTAAATCCTCTTTTTTTGCTTGTTCTATTCTCTTCTGTGCTTGAATTACAGTGGATGGTGGCGCCAAGATTACCTTATCATGTATAATTTCATTTTGTGGCCAGTTAGCAGGCGTTGATACCTTTTGTTTATCGGCAACTTGCAACGCTTTTAAAACTCTAAGGATTTCATGTGTATTTCTCCCAACTTCAGGTGGATATATAATCTTTAATCTAATTTTCCCTCTTGGATCGACAATATAAACCGATCTCACCGTTCGAGTTCCTACCCCTTTAGCTAACATTCCTAGTTGTGAGGCAACTACACCTAATTCATCTGCTATTATTGGAAACGTAATTGGCACCTCTAAGGTTTCATTAATCCATTCGATCCACTTCATATGCGCAAATACCGTATCAATTGATAATCCAATGAGTTCGGTATTTAAGTCTGCAAACTCATTTTGATGAAGAGCATAAGACACAAATTCGGTAGTGCAAACAGGCGTAAAGTCGCCTGGATGACTAAAAAATACAAACCATTTCCCTTCGTAGTCTTGTGGTATTTGCTTTTTTCCAAAAGTCGTATGAACCGTCAAGTTAGGAAAATTGTCTCCAATCGTCGGTACATAGGTTGTTGTAGGTTGATGATCCAAAATGGGTACCTCCTTTTACTTCTTACTAACCAATCCGTTAGTTAGCTAGCGTTTGCAATCTTGCATTTCCTTTTATGTATATTCTCCTTTGTGTAAAAAGATTTGGAAAAATGAATAACCAACTAAGAAACTTCAAAAGTTAAAGCTAAAGGAGGGAAAGCAGATGAGTAAAGACCAAAACAAAGATAAATTCGAAAATGCCAATGAAGATCGTGCAAACTTCTTTATGGATGTGGATCGAATGATTAACGAAGGGCTCGGTGGGGGTACCGTCAGTATGAATTATAATTCAGGTGAAATTGAAGAAGCACGTGACCTTGTCGAAGAGGAACCACCACATCAAACTGAAAATAAGAAATAAAGAGAAAAGTTTTGCCCTTGTTGGGTTGAAAACAAAGAAAAAACATTAAAGAACATATCACTTTGAGGCTAGAATCGTTTCGATTTTTGTCTCTTTTTTATTGATATCACGTATTTGAGATTTCAGAGTGTGAGTATTAACGTTACAGTTTGCAATATTTTTATATTTGAATCAATTTCATAAAGCCTTATCTCAAAAATTACACAAGGACCCAATTTTCATTTTGGTGTTTTTAAAATTGGATTAAACAGCCTGATTTAACTCCTTTTGAGAGAGTGACTTAGCGATACGATCACACGCGAGCTTCGCTCCGTTATAAACTAATTGTGTCAAATCAAAATGCACTTTTGCTCGTTTACCTGTACGAAAACGAACATTGTTTAATTGGAAGAATTCTTTGAGATAAGCAATCACCCGCTCAACTGCACTTCGTTGCTTGTAGATGGTTTTCCACGCTTTTCAACCGCGGGCTGGAGCTGTGTAACGACGTAAATCAGTCGTGATTTTCACTTTATACACCTTTTGACATAACGTATCTTGCGCTAACGGACAGCCTTTACACTCTTTAGGTCGCGTGTATTTTAGCGTCTCGTAAGTAGAGTCATAACTATCGTAGCGATATGAATGTTCTCGAACACAGGTAGGGGCAAAATGCTGATCAAACCCTACTAACTCTGATTCGTTTTTCTTGTTGTAAGCAATGATGGATTGGGCACCCATTCGATAGATTTGTTCGTAAATCGCTGGATAGTCATACCCTGCATCCAGTGTGCTGAAAGTAATCGGAAGCATAGAGAGTCGCTCTTGAATTCCCTTTAATAAAGGGATTGCGGCTTTTCCGACATTTAAGTTTCCAGAGGTAAAGAGCGATTGAAGGATATACTGACTTTTGGTTCCAACCGCAAAGTGGCCTTTGTAACCAAACCAAAATACGTTCTTTCCTTCACTATTTTTCTTGATCCCCCACTTAGGATCTAGAGGAACAGCTGCACGTAATTCAACTAAAGGTGAACCAAGTTGAGTTTCAATCTTTTTCTCGTAAAGTGGCAGTGCCGCTTCGTGTTCAGCCTTTTCTTGAAGCCATTTCTCTTGTTTTTCTTTTGATTTACGCCCACGTTTCTTGGGCTCAATTTTAGGTTTCTCTTCTTTCGCTGGTGCTTGGTCACGTGCTTCAATGTGAGTTGCGTCAAGAGCGACTGTATCATCTGTGATGAAACCTTCTAGAATAGCTTGAGGGATTTGTGTTTCTTGCACACGTTCAAGAATGTCTGATTCAGCTAATTTCGTGAGCATTCTCGAATAAGATGCTTCGGATGGGATAGCATCAGATAAAAGGAATCCACAATCTAGACGGAACATATAGTCGTGTTTAAGTCGTTTGATTAGGTCTTTTATCGTTGGAATACGTTCAAGAATTCTAGCGACAAGAGAATAAATCATCGCAGCGTAGTTGAGCTGAACTGGCGCACCAATAAGGGCTTTTTTCGAAACTACAGCTAGAATAGGATAGATGTCAATGGTCGAAAATACTGCTTCAAAACGGTGGCTAGGTTCTAAATCGTATAAATCTTGCAGGTCAAATAGGCTTCCTTGTCGTATAATAGTCATAAAGGGAGTCTTCCTCCAGTCTGAGAGTTTGTTTGGTCACTTACTCATTCGACTTTTGGGGAGGTACTCCTTTTTTCATGTCTTGAAAACCTTGCCTGACTTGGGATTGAAATTATGAAATTTACTCATTTAATATAATAATCAAAAATCGCATTGGAAGTTGATATCCAACACGATTTTATATTTATTATTTGGAATTAGACCTTTATGCTTTTCTTATTACCACTCACCCACGAGCATGATGGAGTTTGAGCCACAATTTGGACAAGTGAGAGTATGTGGACATTGATTATTACTTATATCAGTATTGAAACCATCAACTTTCTTCGTACCATCAATTTCTAAGTAAGCACTATAATCATCAAAGTAATCCATAAGACGTCCTTTGTCTTCTAATGTACATCCACAACGATCACAAGCCACTCTTATTTCTTCTAAACCATTACAAATGGGGCAGATGTGGTCCATATTTATAGCTCCTTAGAAGTTGTATCGTCTTACTTAAAAAGAAGAGATGGTTTAACCACCTCTTCTTAAGCCAAATATATTATTGTTGTTGAAAACCACTCATTTGTTGCTCAGCCATTTGAACTAAACGTTTTGTAATTTCGCCACCTACTGAACCATTTGCACGTGACGTAGCATCAGGACCAAGTTGAACACCAAACTCTTGAGCAATCTCATACTTCATTTGGTCTAGCGCTTGTTGTACACCAGGTACTACTAGTTGATTTGAGTTGTTGCTTCTGTTTGTTGGCATGTGTGTTCACCTCCTTTTTGTAAGCATAGTATGTTTCAAAAGGACAAGTCTATGTACATTTTTATATTAGAAATTTTAGGTAATTAAATACAAATAAAGCTACCCTAGAATGAGTAGCTTCGTCACTTTAAGCTTCTTTTCCTAACTGACTAATTTCTTTCAATACTTGCGGGTTTTCAAGAGATGAAAGATCACCTGCATCATTGTTTAAATACGCAGCTTTAATTGCTCTTCGCATAACTTTTGCATTTCTCGTCTTCGGTAGGTCATTTACAAAATAAATGGCCTTCGGCTTTAAGGCCTTGCCCATTTTCTCAGCGACCAGTTGTAGCAATTCTTTTTTTAATGTTAACGATTCAACTTCATCTACCTTTTTGTTAAGGACTGCAAAACAAACCGCAGCTTCACCTTTCACTTCATCAGGAACACCAATTGTTCCTGCCTCAACCACATTGGGGTGCTCCACCAAAACTGATTCAATTTCAGCTGGACCTAAACGTTTTCCTGCCACATTTAAAATATCATCAGATCGACCCGTAATAGTCCAGAATCCCTCACTATCTTTTATGACCCAGTCTCCATGGACCCAAACGTCCTGCCACCTACTCCAATATGCCTCTTCAAATCGGCTTGGTTCTTTCCAAAAACCTTTTGTCATTCCAACCCAAGGTTGTTTAATTACGAGTTCACCTACTTGATTTAAAACAGATTTTCCACCTTCATTAAAAACGTCTACATCCATCCCAGGAAGTGGGGAGTTAAATGTGATGGGGCCAATTGGTCTTACTAGAACATTTCCTAATATGCCACCTGAAATTTCCGTTCCGCCAGAATAATTAAAAATAGGAATTCGCGACTGTCCAACTTTTTCGAATAACCATAACCACGGCTCAGGGTTCCATGGTTCACCTGTTGATGCTATAACACGTAACGTCTTTAAGTCGTGTTTTAGCGACCATTCTGTTCCATGCTTCATCATCGAACGGATCAGTGTTGGGGAGATACCTAAATGGGTCACTTGGTGCTTTGCAACCACTTCCCATAAGCGGTCTGGATTAGGGAAATCAGGGGTTCCTTCATATAAAAGGATTGTAGCTCCATTCATTAATCCACCAAAGACTAAAAATGGTCCCATCATCCAGCCCATATCGGTGAACCAAAAAAGTGTATCACCTTTTTTTACGTCCATCCCAATTCCAGCATCAAAAGCAGCTTTAATCGGAAACCCAGCATGAGTATGTACTGCGCCTTTAGGACGTCCTGTCGTTCCTGATGTATAAATAAGCATTAACGGTTCAGCGCTATCCATAGGTACTGTTTCATTTAATGGTTCCTGTTTGATTAAATCATTCCAATCGAGATCTCTTGATTTATTCCATGGAATTTCACGTTCCAGACGCTTGAATACAATGACCTTTTCAATGGAAGGTGACTTTTCAACAGCACGATCTGCTTCTTCTTTCATAGCGACAGGACGTCCTCTTCTTAAAAAGCCATCCGAAGTTACGATCATTTTTGCCTCAGCAGCATTTAATCGAGTAGAAACCGCATCTGTACCATATCCAGAAAAAATTGGCGAATAAATCGCACCGATTTTAGCAGCAGCCATCATTGCGATTACTGTTTCAGGTACCATTGGCATATAAATGGCAAGAACGTCACCTTTTTTTAACCCTTGTTGCTTAAAACCGTTAGCCACTCGAGCTACTTCATCTTTCAATTGGCCGTAAGTATATGTTTGTACAATGCCATCCTCACTTTCCCAAACGATTGCCTTCGCATTAGCTGTTTCCTCTTTTTCGGCCCAAGTTTCAACCGTATTATAGACAGTGTTCAACTTTCCTTCAACATACCACTTTGGCCATTTAACCCCTTCATCAAGGTTTAACGTTTCTTTATAAGGCTCGTACCAGTCGATATTTAATACTTGTTCTGCTTCTTTCCAAAACCATGCAATATCTTTTGTTGAAGCTTTGAGAAACTCTTCATAATTTGAAAACCCAAGCTGTTTCATCCACTGATAAAGACGTGTTGACTTGACCATTTCATCTGTCGGATTCCACGCTACATTCATGCAAACTCCTCCTTTGTATGTAATCGTAATCATTGCAAGAACTGGCCCAAGTGCCAGGCAACGTAGACACAATATAGTCTAGGAATTGAGCCAGGCACTTATGAGAAACAGTATTTTTCTTTTACACTGGGTATACTGGATGTTTACGGTGAGTGAACACTACGTATTTCGACATATACGCTTCAAAACGTCGCGATAATTCATCTCGTAACGAATTGGCAGGTACAATCCCATCAATTACCATTTCTGAAGCTAATCGATAAATATCAATATCTTCTTTATACTCTTCACGTTTTTTCGCCACAAAATCTGGTCTTTCTTCTTCTGGTAGCTGTGCAATTTTATTTGCGTAAACAGCATTTACTGCTGCTTCTGGACCCATAACAGCAATTTGAGCATTCGGAAGTGCTAAGCAACAGTCAGGTTCAAAAGCTGGACCAGCCATAGCATACAATCCGGCTCCATATGCTTTACGGACAATGATTGAAATCTTCGGTACCGTCGCTTCACTCATCGCAGAAATCATTTTTGCCCCATGGCGAATAATTCCTGCACGCTCTACCTTTGTACCAATCATAAATCCTGGAATATCAGCTAAGAATAGTAAAGGAATGTTATATGCATCGCATAAGTTAATAAACTTAGCTGCTTTATCAGCAGAATCGTGGAATAGGACCCCACCCTTCATCCTTGGCTGATTAGCAATGATCCCTACAGGTTGACCGTTTATTCTTGCTAATCCTGTAATCAATTCTTGAGCAAACAGTTTTTTGATTTCAAAAAACGTTCCTTCATCAATCACACGATTGATAAGATCATGCATATTGAATGGCGCGTTTTGGTTTTGTGGAATAATCTCCTCTAATGTTTTATCAAAAGTTTTTGGTGCAACAGGTTCTGTGACAGGCGCGTCTTCACCAAAATTGGCTGGAAAATAAGACAAATACTGTCTAGTCATCTCGATAGCTTCTTGTTCAGTTTTCGCTAAAATATCACCGCAACCAGATACAGAGCAGTGCATTCTCGCTCCACCCATTTCTTCTAATGTCACTTTTTCACCGATTACCATTTCCGCCATACGTGGTGACCCTAAGTACATAGATGCGTTCCCGTCAACCATGATTACAATATCGCAAAAAGCAGGTATATACGCTCCACCTGCTGCGGATGGACCAAATAGTAAACATACTTGAGGAACTCGTCCAGATAGCTTTACTTGATTGTAAAATATTCTTCCAGCTCCACGACGTCCTGGAAACATTTCAACTTGATCGGTAATACGCGCCCCAGCAGAATCTACTAGATATAACATCGGTACATTTAACTTCTCGGCCGTTTCTTGAATGCGAATGATTTTTTCAACCGTTCTTGCTCCCCAAGAACCCGCTTTGATTGTCGAATCATTCGCCATTACACAAACTGTTTCCCCATTAATCTTCCCTATTCCTGTTACAACGCCATCGGCTGGTAGCCCTTCTGCTGTACAGTTAGCAAAAAAACCATCTTCTAGATCTAAACCATCATCAAACAAAAGTTCAAGTCGTTCACGAACGAATAACTTGCCTTTTTCTGCATTACTTTGATGATATTTTTCACCGCCACCTTTTTTTATCGTTTCTATTCGTTCTTGCAACTCTTTTTCAAATGACATTAAAAATTGCCTCCTTTAGTCCTTTATTATTCTCCAGTGTATTTAGGGGTACGTTTTTCTTTAAAAGCAGTTAGCCCCTCTATTCGGTCTTTTGTTGGAATAGTTACCTCATATGCTTTTCGTTCTATCGCTAATCCTGTTTGTAGATCGACCTCTAACCCTTTATCAATGGCATATTTTGCTTGCTGCAAGGCAACAGGTCCGTTTTTTGCAATAAGTGTAGTTATTTCATTCACTTTTTCGTCTAGGTTTTCTAAAGAAACGACATATTCAACTAAGCCAATTTTTTCAGCTTCATACGCATCAACCCGTCTAGCTGTATAGATGAGCTCTTTTGCTTTTCCTTTTCCAATGAGGCGAGGCAGACGCTGTGTTCCTCCAGCCCCTGGGATGATGGCAAGTGAAGTTTCTGTTAGTCCAACCTTAATGTGGTCAGCTGCAATTCGAATATCGCATGCCAAGGCAAGTTCTAGCCCACCACCAAATGCACTTCCATTTAATGCACAAATAACAGGTTGTGGAAGAGCTTCAATATCATTTATATTTCCTTGGATGAGCGATACCGTTCGTTTTACTTGAACAGGTTCCATTCCAGCACGCTCTTTAAGATCAGCTCCAGCACAAAAAACTTTTTCTCCTGAAGCTTTTATGACAACACATCGAACTTCAGGGTTAAATTTCACTTCTTGAATGGCTTCATGTAACTCATATAACATTTGCAGGGAAAGAGCATTTGCTGCTTCAGGACGATCAAGAGTAATGTGAGCTACACCAGTCTCGTCAATCACCAGCACTACTTTTTTTTCCAATGTTAAATCCCCCTTACGATTATGTTCTTGCTCAACAGCTTCCTTTTACAACTTGTAAGTTTCGACTTGGTAACGTTCGCCCCACTTTTTTCTCGATCCACTGTGCGGCTTGAATTAAATGGTCTGGATTTACACCTGACTTTATATTCATTTCATTGAGCATATACAGTAAATCCTCTGTGGCAACATTACCAGATGCACCTGGAGCATAGGGACAACCACCAAGCCCAGCTACGGCTGCATCAAATTTCGTAATACCCATATCTAGTGAAGCTAAAATATTAGCTAATGCCGTTCCTCTCGTATCGTGAAAGTGCATGGCTAGCTGATCAGGATGAAATCGCTTTAACAATTCGTCTAATACTCGTTGGACTTGGACAGGATTACCAACCCCAATCGTATCTCCTAATGACAACTCATCAATGCCCATTTCGAATAAGTGCTCCGATACTTTAATAACTTGTTCAATGGAAACCCTTTGCTCATATGGACAACCAAAGACTGTCGATACATACCCTCTCGTCGTTTTTCCATTTTCTTTCGCTTCTTGCACAACTGGCTTGAGAACCTTAAATGTATCTTCTATGGATTTATTAATATTTTTTTGATTATGTGTTTCGCTTGCAGACATAAATATGGATACCTCATCGATATTGGCCTCTAACGCACGCTGTAACCCTTTTTCATTCGGAACAAGAGCCGCATAGGTGACTCCTTGTTTCCGATTGATTTTTTTTGCAACTTCAACAGCGTCAGCAAGTGCAGGAATCCACTTTGGATGAACAAAGGAAGTAATTTCAATATAGGAAAGACCTGTTTCAGACAACATATTAATCCATTCCACTTTATCTTCTGTAGAAATAAAAGACTTCTCATTCTGGAGTCCATCTCGTGGTCCAACTTCCTTCAAGGTTACATTTTTAGGGAATTTCACGAATTTGCCTCCTTATTAGAAAAACACGATTTATCGCCAATTATGACGATAATTGATATTCAGCCCGCATAAAGTGAAACTTCCATCAGTAAGGGGTTTTCCTCTTCTCTAACTGATGGTTAGTTGAGGCCCACACGATGTGGGTCACACAGACGTTGCCACAGGACGTAGCGCATTTAGTCTGTGTTCATTTATTTATTACTGGCAGTTTATCCCACACTTATCCTTCTTTAATGCCTCGAAGTCTTGACGTGGGTGTATTACTGCCAATTGTTGCGGGATAAATGATCTTATTCAAGAACAATTAGAACTTCACCTTCATCAACAAAGTCACCTTCTTGTTTTAACACTTCTGTAACTGTTCCAGTTACTTCAGCTGCGACTGGAATTTCCATTTTCATCGACTCTAAAATAGCGACGTCCTGCCCTTCTTCCACTTGATCTCCCACTGAAACTAAAAGTTTCCAAAGATTACCTGCCATATTTGTAGTTACTTGACTCATATTAATTCCTCCTAGGGTTATTTATTTATTGGTTTATTTTGTAATTTTTCAGCCACAAAGTTTGTTGTCACATCTCCTACAATAAAAGAAGGATGTTCTACGACTTGTTGTAGCATTGGTATATTTGTTTTAATTCCTTCAACTACGTAACTTTTTAAAGCTTGTTGCAAGTATTCAATCGCTTCTTCACGATCGTCACCTTTTACGATTAACTTTGCAATCATCGGATCGTAAAATGGAGTGACAACTGAGTGTTCGCTCACTGCACATTCATTCCTTACAAATGGCTGATTTGGTAATTGAAAAGCCGTAATTTTCCCTGGAGAAGGAAAAAATGTTTTGGGATCTTCAGCATAAATTCGTACTTCGATCGCATGCCCCTGTTTTTGTACATCTTCTTGCTTCAATTTGAGTAATTGTCCACAAGCAATTTTTAGTTGTTGCTCGACGAGATCTAGTCCTGTAATTTCCTCTGTAACGGGGTGTTCAACTTGTAATCTAGTATTCATTTCAAGAAAGTAGAAGTTTTTATTTTCATCAACTAAAAACTCAATTGTTCCCGCATTTTCGTACCCAATCGCTTTCGCCGCACGAACCGCAGTTTCCCCCATTTTTTTACGTGTTTCTTCATCTAGAAACGGTGAAGGTGCTTCCTCCACTACTTTTTGATGACGCCTTTGAACCGAGCAATCTCTTTCCCATAAATACAAAGTATGTCCAGATTGATCTGCTAAAATTTGAATTTCGATATGGCGCGGATTTTCTACAAACTTCTCAATGTACATTGCTCCATCACCAAAAAAGTCTGTAGCACGTTTTTGATTACCTTCGTATGCTTTCTTAATTTCTTCATCACTTCTAACCACTTGCATTCCAATTCCACCACCACCAGCAGAGGCCTTTAACATAACTGGATAGCCAATTTCATTAGCGATTTGTACAGCTTCTTCTACATCAGCAAGTGGTCTAGTGATCCCAGGTACAACGGGGACTTCTGCTTTTTCCATTGCTTTTCTTGCTTCAATTTTACTTCCCATACTTGCAATCACTTCAGGTGAAGGACCAATAAACGTAATTCCTTCTTCCTCACATCGACGTGCAAACTGACTATTCTCAGATAGCAAACCATAACCAGGATGAATGGCATCTGCTCCAGTTGCTTTTGCTTTTTCAATAATAATTTCCATATTTAAATAACTTTCATTTACTCTCGGTTTTCCAATTAAATACGCTTCATCTGCTTGTTTCACATGTAATGACTCTGCATCTGCTTCAGAATAAACGGCTACAGTTTTAATTCCTAAACGTTGACAAGTACGAATAACTCGTAAAGCAATTTCTCCACGGTTTGCAATTAATACTTTTTGAAACAATCATTTCACCTCTTTTAATTAAATTAGTTTCCGAGAAAAGGAGATTATACTGAAGAACCTAGTTTCGACAAGGTTCTCCAGTATTTGATACCGCTTACAAAACTAAACTTCTGCTGATCCAGATAAATTAAAGCGTTCGACTGCAATTTCACGAAGTTTGAATTTTTGGATTTTTCCAGACGCAGTCATAGGGTACTCTGAAACAAATTCAATGTAGCGTGGAATTTTGTACTTAGAGATTTTCCCTTCGCAATAATTACGTATTTCGTCAGAAGTTGCTATTTCTCCTTCTTTTAATATAATCCAAGCTGAAACTTCTTCTCCATATTTTGGATCAGGTACACCTACTACCTGTACATCTAACACTTTCGGGTGTTGATATAAAAATTCTTCAATTTCCCGCGGATAAACATTTTCTCCTCCACGGATGATCATGTCTTTAAGACGTCCAGTAATTCGACAGTATCCTTCTTCATCCATAACGGCCAAATCACCTGTATGAAGCCAACCATCCTCTGTAATCACAGTAGAAGTAGCTTCTGGATTTTTATAATATCCCTTCATCACATGGTACCCACGTGTACAAAGTTCACCTTGAACACCACGAGGAACTTCTTGATCTGAACCAGGTTGAACAATCTTGACTTCCACATTCGGTAAAGCACGCCCTACCGTTTCAACTCGCCGTTCTAAAGAATCGTTAACACGAGTTTGAGTAATAACAGGAGAAGATTCCGTTTGACCGTAGGCAATTGTAATTTCAGAAGCGCCCATACGATCAATCACAGCTTTCATTACTTCAATAGGGCAATTTGACCCTGCCATGATCCCCGTTCGTAATGAAGATAGATTATATTTTTCAAAATCTTTATCGTTTAATTCTGCAATAAACATCGTCGGTACACCGTGCAATGCCGTACATTTCTCATCCTGAACCGCTTGAAGTACTAGCTTCGGATCGAATTCCTGAACAGGTACCATTGTAGCTCCAACCGTCACACAAGCCATTGTCCCTAGAACACAACCAAAACAATGAAAAAATGGAACTGGGATGCACATTCGGTCTCTTGCTGTTAAATTCATACACTCCGCAATATTAATGGCATTATTAACCAAGTTATTATGAGAGAGCATTACTCCTTTTGGAAACCCCGTCGTCCCTGATGTGTATTGCATATTAATGACATCATCTGGCTCAAGTGAACTCATTCTTTCATTCAGTTCTGTATCCGTTACTTGATCTCCCATCGCTAAAATATCAGACCATATAAACATGCCTGGTTTGCGGTCTTCACCTAGAAAAATTATATTTTTTAAGTGTGGTAACTTTTTAGTTTGTAATTTTCCTGGCTCAGAAGTTGCTAGCTCTGGAATAATTTCATATAACATATCCGTATAAGAAGCTCCACGATAGGATTCCATCAGGATTAAAGTTGTAGAGTCTGATTGCTTCAACAAATACTCAAGTTCAGCCGTTCGATAATTCGTATTAACAGTAACTAAAACAGCTCCCATTTTTCCTGTTGCAAATTGAGAAGTTAACCACTCAGGTTTGTTCGTTGACCAAATGGCAACACTCTCCCCACGTTCAACACCGAGTTTCATTAATCCTTTAGCAACTTGCCTGCATAAATCATCGAACTGTTTATAGGTGTAACGCAAACCTCGATCAGGATAAACGACAGCCTCATGATTAGGTTGTTTTTCTGCTACCTCTTCTAGCAATCTACCAACCGTTACATTCATTAACTCCGCCAATACGAATGCCTCCTTAAAATAAAAATAACTCTTTCTCGAATGGTCTTTCTTATGCTTTCACTCTTGCTTTTTCACCACACCCTAAATAGCGAGCGATGACCATACGCTGTATTTCAGATGTTCCCTCACCAATCTCCATTAATTTTGCATCTCTAAGCATTCTCTCTACCTCATATTCACGCATGTAACCATACCCACCATGAATTTGAAGCGCTTGATTACATACTCGCGTTGCCATTTCAGAAGCAAACAGTTTGGCATAGGCCGCTTCTTTAGCAAATGGTTTTTCTTGATCTTTTAACCATGCTGCTTTCAGAACAATATTTCTCGCAAGTTCAATTTCCATTGCCATATCAGCAAGTTTGAATTGTATCGCTTGGAAGTTAGAAATGGATTGACCGAATTGTTTTCTCTCTTTTGAGTATTTTAACGCCTTATCAAATGCACCTTGCGCAATACCTAAAGCTAATGCTGCAATTGAAATACGTCCACCATCAAGTGTATATAAAAATTGGGAAAAACCAGCTTGTGGATCACCTAAAAGATTTTCTGTTGGTACTCGAACGTCTTCTAAAATTAACTCTGATGTATTAGAGCCACGAACCCCCATCTTTTCATAATTACTATTAATTGTGAAACCTGGAGTTCCTGTTGGTACAATAATTGCTGAGATAATATTTTTGCCTTTTGCATCTTTGCCAGTCACGGCTGTTACAATGACCGTTCTAGCATAACCAGCGTTAGTAATCCAACATTTTTCTCCATTAATAACATATTCGTTTCCTTCTATCACAGCACGCGTTTGTGTACCACCTGCATCTGACCCAGCATTCGGCTCTGTTAACCCAAAGGAACCTAATGCTTCCCCTGAAGCAAGCGGAACAAGATGGTCTTGTTTTTGTTTTTCTGTACCGAAATAATAAATTGGGCTTGCCCCTAAAGAAACAGCTGCTGCATAACTTAACCCTGTACTTCCGCATACACGCCCGATTTCTTCTACAGCTAAAGCATAAGAAATTGTGTCACCACCAGATCCACCGTATTGTTCTGGGAATGGAATACCAAGCATCCCTAATGCCCCCATCTTTTTAAACGTCTCAATAGGGAATTCAGCAGTCTTGTCTACATGCTCAGCCTTTGGAGCTACTTCATTTTGTGCAAAATCTCTCACCATGTCACGGATCATTTGTTGTTCTTTCGTTAATTCAAAATTCATACTATTTCCTCCTTGGTTTTATACATCTATTTTTTTAGAATTATTACTTTGGCTGATTAATTGTTCACAATCTTCCAAAAATTATTATTACAAGTTGTTTCTACTATCAATGTTCCTCATTTGTTTATCACTCTTTTAAGATTTAATACCTCTTAACAATCGTAGTCTCTCTTTGATAAAACGACCTATTATACCCACCGTTTTACTTTTTTATAAGACTTCACTTCTCGAAAGCTTTTCTTTCCTTCTTTGTTCATTCCTAAATAGGATTCGCGAACTCCTTCATTGGAAAGTAATTGATCTACAGCACCTTCCATTACAATCCTTCCATTTTCCATAATGTATCCAAAATCAGCGATTGAAAGAGCTACATTTGCATTTTGTTCGACAACGAGTATTGAAGTTCCTTCTTCTTGATTAATTTGCTTGATGTTTTGAAAAATTTCTTTCACTAGAAGTGGTGCAATACCTAGAGATGGTTCATCAAGCAATAATATTTTTGGCTTTGCCATAATCCCCCTGCCAATAGCTAGCATTTGTTGCTCCCCTCCAGACAATAATCCTGAAGCCCTGCTTCTTAGTGTTTTTAATTTCGGAAAATAATGATAGACCCTATCTAAATCTCCTTGAATATTTTTTCGATCTTTCCTAGTGTAAGCACCTGCTAATAAGTTTTCTTCAACTGTTAAATGTTTAAATACTCTTCTCCCTTCAATGCACTGAAAAACACCCTTTTTCACAATCTTGTCTGGATCAATCCCACTAATCTTTTCCCCTTCAAACTCTATGTAGCCGTCCGTTACTTGACCGCCCTCATTTTTTAATAAACCTGAGACTGCTTTAAGAGTTGTTGATTTACCTGCACCATTACTCCCTAATAAAGCAACGATCTTCCCATCAGGTACTTCAAGTGACATCCCTTTGATCGCTAAAATAATCTTGTTATAGACTACCTCTATATTATTTAGACGGAGCATCGTTTACCCTCCTATATTTCTAATAAAGAAATAAATATTTTTATTGAAGAGGGTACTAAGCGGCAAGTACCCTCTCGAACTCTCAATTAACGAATATCGCTTACACCAAAATAGTCTGTAATGATCTCCCAATTACCATTATTAAGTTGACCTAAGCGGATTTGATCCGTTCCTGCATGGTTGTCAGGAGCGAACGATACATTGGCTCCTAAACCACCTAAATCAAAATTATCAATTGATTCAATAGCTGCACGAATGTCTGGTCCTGTAACATCTCCGTCAGTTTCAGCGATAGCTATTTTTACAGCTTCTGCCATGATGGACGCAGTTGCCCATCCTTGAACAAATTTTTGGTTAATATCTTCAACTGTTCTGCCTTTTGATTCAAGATACTCAATAATAGGCTCCATACCTGGTAGATCTTCAGTCGGGAAGGCATGTGTTACGACACCAATAAACCCATCTAATGCATCAACCCACTGTTGGTTATCACTTCCTGAAGGAACTAACCCTTCTCCCGCTGTCCAGTTAAGACCCATAAATTGTGTATCCCAACCAAGCTGTCTTCCATCACGGACAACATTTCTCGTTTGATTCCATGTATAATTGATAATCGCATAATCTGGAACTTCATTGCTTCTTGCCCAAGATTGAAGTGTTGTTTGTGGATCTGTATCTCCAAGTTCAATTTGAATATCTGGAACAATTTCCACTTCACCTGATAAGTGCTCAGCTGCGTAGTTTTTCATATCTTGAATAGGAGACTCACTAAACGGATGTCCTTCATGATAAACTAAAGCAACTGTTGCTGGTTTTGAACCTTCATGGTTTTCTTGTATCCATTCAAGCATCGCGCGTCCTTGGTCTGAATAACTTGCCGCAACGAGGAAGTTAAACCCACTCTCACTTCCTGTATCTTTTAAATTTTCAGAATATGAAGCCGAAAAAAATGGAATTTCATCGTTAATAATTTGCTGACGTAACGCTTCTGTATCCGCTGTACCCCAACCTAGAACTGCTGCAACTTCATGGCGGTCTCTTAATGATTGGTATACTTGTTGCGCTCGACTCGTATCATAAGCGTAATCTTCACCTACAAAATCAATTTTGTAACCATCGACACCACCTTTTGAATTAAGGTATTCAAAAAATGCCCTTTCTCCTTCGGCATAAGGAGCTCCTACATCCCCAGTAGCGCCTGACTCATCAAAAATTCCTCCTAATTTTATCACTTTCCCTGAATCATTTACGTCGTCATTTGATGTATCACTTGATGCTTCATTTCCCCCACATCCTGCAAGTAAACCTAATGCAAGTACAGAAGTCGCAACGGTTGCCATCGTCTTTCTCCAATGACTCTTTTTCATTTCATTTCCCCCTTTAAATTGATACACCATTTATTGGATGAAGATCTCCTTTTATGTAAGAGACTTCGAAATCCCTTGAGCGGTAGTCAAATAGTTCGAAAAAAACTAGCGATCGGTAGTAAACCTTCGACTTAGGTTCTCACATCTTGTCGAAATAGCAAAGTCACCATATCCTGTTCAAGTACGGTCCGCTAAAACCTCATCTTAATAAGAAAATGGCCATAACCTAAAATAACTTTTTATGTTATTCCAAATGTGAACTAAACCACCAGGTTCAAAGATTAGGAACAAAATAATGACTAGCCCGAAGACAAATTCACGAAACGATGATAGCAAGTGATAGGCATTAGGCAGATATATTGTTAAAAATTCAACCATATATCCTAATCCAACTGGGAGTAATGTAATAAAGATGGCCCCTAAGATAGCTCCAAATACGCTACCTAACCCTCCTACTAAAATCATCGCTAAGTACTGTATAGATACTTGAATACTATAAAGTTCTACTGTTACGACCATTGTGTAATGAGCAAGCAACGCTCCTGCAATCCCCACGATAAATGAACTAATGGCAAACGACATGACTTTGTAACTAAATAAATTAATACCCATAATTTGTGCGGCAACATCTCTATCGCGTACAGCTAAAAACGCACGACCTGTTCGTGTACGAAATAGATTAAGAGCATAGATCGTCGTTAAAACTGCAATCGTTAAACATAAGAAGTAATAACTGTTATGGCTAGAGAATGTATATCCTCCAATTGATGGTCGATTTAGTACCATCCCAGCTCCTCCACCCGTTAAACTACTCCAACGACCAATGATCCAAAGAATAACAACTTGAGCGGCTAATGTAGCAATAGCCAAATACAACCCTTTTAACCTTAAAGAAGGAATTCCGAACAAACCGCCAATGACTGCAGTTACTAATCCAGCAAGAGGTAGTGAAATCCAAAAGCTCCATCCTAATGTCATTGTTAATATCGCTGAAGTGTACCCTCCTACTGCTAAGAATGCGCCAACTCCTACTGATATTTGTCCAGTAAATCCAGTTAAAATATTTAACCCTATTGCACCAATTACAGCGATGGCACATAGTGTAGCTAAACCAACTACATAATTGGAAGCAACAAGTGGAAACAAAAATAGTAATATGACGATGATTAACATTCTCAACTTCACTTGGGGAGTCCGAAACAAATCCATATCCTTACTATAACTCGTCTTGTAGTTTCCACATTCCATAACGAATGGATTTTTCATTTATTCACACCCTTTCTATTCCGCCTTTACCAAAGAGGCCGTTTGGTTTAATCATTAATATTATTGTTACAATGATGAACGGAATGACTTCCTTTAATCCCCCGCCAAAGATCGGCTGTAAATAACCTGCTGCTAGATTTTGTACAACTCCAATAATAAATCCTCCAATGATAGCACCTGGAATACTATCTAATCCCCCTAAAATAACGACAGGGAGTACAGCGAGACCAATCGTGGCCATGGAAGCGTTTACACCATTGATATTACCTAACAGAACACCACCTACTGCAGCAACTAATGCGGCAATCCCCCAAGTGATTGCATATACGGACTTCACACTAATTCCCATTGAAAGTGCAGCCATTTGGTCATCAGCAACTGCTCGCATTGCGAGTCCCATCCTTGAATATTTGAAAAAAAGTGTAAAAATTACAAGTAAAACCATTACAATTATGAACGACCATAAGTATACAGGAGCGATAATGATTTCCCCGATTCGAATAGGTTCTGATGGGAAAATAGGTGGATAAGATTTTGTTTGGTGTCCCCAAATCATATGAACTAATCCAGCTAGTAAACTAGCTAAACCAATTGTTGCCATAATTATTGAGATAACTGGAGCATTTATTAGAGGTCTTAGTACGACTCGTTCAATCGCCATTCCTAGGAGGGCATTGAACACTAGTGTAATAATGAGTGCAATGATAAATGGAATTTTATATACTGCAACAAGAGTAAGGCAAATATAAGAGCCAATTAAGACGAGTTCACCATTTGCTAGATTCAGTGCATCACTTGCTTTATAAATTAGAACAAATCCTAAAGCTACAAGTGCATAAATACTTCCAACAACAACACCAGTGATAAGTAGTTGCAAGAAGAAGCTCATGAATTATGCCACCTCCTTATTCGTATCTAAATCAATAACTTCTAAGTTTGTATTCACATCACTTTGATTTCCGTTATTGTATGTTAGAGTGACTTGACCATTTGATGAGTATAATCCTTCGAGAAGAGATTGATACTTTTCTTCTAAGAAACTACGACGTATTCTTTGTGTTCGTGTTAACTCACCATCATCTGCATCAAGTTCTTTATTGAAGATGACTATTTTTTTAATCTTTGTTTCACATTGGATATCTTTCATAATATGAGCAACTTCTTTTTCAATTAGTTGGAGTACTTCTTTTTTCGTTGATAAATCTGCGTATGTTGTATAAACAATTTGATTTTTTTCTGCCCAACGTCCTACATTAGCCATATCAATGTTGATCATTGAAACTAAATATGGCTTATCTTTTCCATAGACGAGTGCTTCTTTAATAAAGCGACTATTTTTTAGTTTATTTTCATAATAACTTGGTGCTATTGTTTCACCAGTCATTGTAGTAAAAATACTACTTCCTTGGTCTTTAATATATAAATGCCCATCGTCGCTCAACATTCCTTGATCACCTAATGATACCCACCCATCTGAAAGTAGATTTTGTTCAATGGTTTCTTTATAATAGCCGACAAATTGACCTGGACTCTTAATTAAAACTTCATTTTCATCTGAGATTTTCACTTCTGTGTTTGGCAAAGGTAATCCTACACTCGTTTGGTTAATATCGTTATCTCTTTGTACAAACGAAATGCCGCATACTTCTGTAGCCCCGTAGCTCTGCTTCAAGTTAACTCCAATGGAGTGGAAGAAATGTAATGCCTCTTCTCCTAGAGGAGCCCCATTATTATAAGCGCGCTTTATTCTTGATAAGCCTAGATGATCTCGAATGGCACTAAATACAAGAAAATCACCTAAAAAGTACATAAATTTTGTAGAAAGTGAAATCGCTTTATTATTTAAGTTGGCATCCGCCATTTTGTTTCCAAAAGGTTTGAAGAAATTATAGACTTTTCTTTTGAACCAAGTCGTTCCATTAATTCTTAGCATAAATCTAGAAATGATATTTTCATACGTCCTTGGTGGTGCAAATAGGGAATGCGGACCAATCTCTCTCAAGTCGGTGAGTACCGTCGTCGGTTGTTCTGGGAAGTTAATCGCTACTCCTTTACAAAGAGACATTGTTACACTCATCACTTGTTCCCCTATCCAAGCAAGCGGTAAAAATGATAAATAATCATCTTTTTCCTCGATACGATCTACTTCTGCTAAACTAAGAGCAGTTGAAATTAAGTTACTATGACTTAACATCACTCCTTTAGGGTCACTAGTCGAACCAGCTGTATACGATATAAGCGCAACGTCATTTCCGGTCAACCGCTCAGTTTTTTGGCCAAAAAAATTCGGCTCCCTTTCGTCAAATGATTTTCCAACAATTTGTAGATCCTCCATATAGAGCAGTTTCTTGTTCTCGTATTTCCTCATACTTTTATCGTTGTAATAAATAATCTTTTCTACATGAGGGATCAACTCTTCAATTGCAAGTAATTTATCAACTTGTTCTTGATCTTCTGCAACTACAAATCTAGCGTCACAGTGATTTAAGTAATATATTAATTCATCATCAGCTGCCTCTTGATAAATTCCCACTGCAATACCACCTAAACATTGCGCGGACAATTGTGAATAAAGCCAATGAGGTCGATTATCACCTAAGATTGCTAACTTATCACCTTTTTTAAAATTTAATTCAGCGGCAAGTCCTAGACTTAATGTACGGACATTCTCCAAATAATCAGCCCATGTAATTTCATTCCATATACCGAGTTTCTTTTGTCTCAATGCTACCTGATTGCCCATTTTTGTTCCTCGCTCTATTAAAAGATGAGGTAATGTTTTTTCTGACATAGCTTTAAATGCCTCCTTCCTTAAATAGCTTCCTCACCAATATAAGCTTTAATGACATCAGGGTTATTTTGAATTTCTGCAGGTGTACCAAATCCTATTTGTTTCCCAAAATCTAGTACAGCGATCGAATCGGATAAGTCCATAACAACCCCTAAATCATGCTCAATTAACACGACTGTCATATTTTTTAATTCATGCATATCAAGTATAAATCTCGACATGTCTTCTTTTTCGGAGGAGTTCATGCCAGCCATAGGCTCATCTAATAGAATTAATTCGGGTTCTAAGGCCAATGCTCTTCCTACCTCAACTCTTTTTTGTAATCCATAAGAAAGAGTGCCAACAGGTGTATGACGATAATCTTGCAATTGTAAGAAATCAATGACTTCTTCTACCGCTCTTCGGTGCTCTACTTCCTCCTTTTGTGCAGAACCCCAATATAGTCCACCCTTCAATAGACCTGATTTCATTAAAGTGTGCCGTCCTAACTTTAGATTATCAAGTACTGACATATGAGCAAAAAGGGCAATATTTTGGAAGGCTCGAGCAATTCCTAATGTCGTTCTTTTATAAGGCTTCATATTTAGAATTTCTTTACCTTTAAAACGAATTGAACCGTACGAAGGACGGTATAAGCCACTAATGCAATTCAACATACTCGTTTTACCTGCACCATTAGGTCCTATAAGTGAAAATATTTCACCTTCTTTAATATGGTAACTAACATCATTCAGTGCCTTAACACCACCAAATTGGAGTGAGACATTTTCTACCTCCAATATAGCTCCCATGCAGTTTCCCCCTTTTTCTCATTATTTTGGTAATTTGTAAGCGCTATCATGATTATAAAGATGAGCATATGTTCATGTCAACAAAAAATTATAATTTTATGAATATTCAAAATTAGTCAATTTACTACAAATTTCAACGGTTATTCATCCATAATTTTCAACTAATATATATTGTTAGACAATAAATGCTAAGATTGAAAACTCCATACAAACAAAAAAAAGTAAATATATGTAATATACATATTTACTATATTATTCTTTTTTAGAATTATTACTTTGATAAAATTTTGAAACCAATAAATAGGTTCCTTCGTAGTTATAATAAGATACATCGTTAATATTTACTTAGAAATAGACTAGAAAATCTATAAGGAGGAAGCAAAATGGGATTTATAATTTTTGTTGGATTTATTGTTTTACTAGCTTTTTTTTGGATTACAAGTTACAACTCACTAGTAAAGTATCGAAATTGGGTAGAAGAGTCATGGGCCCAGATTGACGTACAATTAAAAAGAAGATTTGATTTAATTCCAAACTTAGTCGAAACTGTGAAGGGTTATGCAAAACATGAACAAGAAACACTTGCAAAAGTTGTAGAACTTCGTAATAAAATTGTCGCACCAGCTAATTCAAGACAAGAGCAAATGGATGCAAATAACCAGTTAACAGGTGCATTAAAAAACCTATTTGCTCTTAGAGAAGCATACCCTGATTTGAAAGCAAACCAAAATTTTATGATGTTGCAAGAAGAACTTACAGGAACGGAAAACAAAATAGCGTATGCAAGACAACTCTATAACAATACAGTCATGAAATATAATACAAAAATACAGTCGATTCCTACTAATTTTGTGGCTTCTGTTCATAACTTCGAAAAAAGAGACATGCTAGAAACACCTACCGAAGAAAGAGAAAACGTGAAAGTATCATTTTAATTAAAGAGGGGATTACTATGCTTCTCTATGAACAAATTGAAAAAAATAAACGAAAAACGATTTTTATTGTAGCTGGTTTTATTTTGTTTGTCATGATGATTGGAGCTGCATTAACTTACATTTCATATGGTGAATTGTATAGCGGGATCATCATGGCGACCGTCATTGGTGGATTATATGCCACCTTTATGGTACTTTCGAGTACAAATGTCGTGATGAGAATGAATCATGCAAAAGAAGTTAGATCTAAGAATGATCATCCATTTTTATGGAACTCAGTAGAAAATTTAGCCATGGTAGCTAGAATTCCTCAACCTAAAATTTATATTATCAATGATCCAAGTCCAAATGCGTTTGCTACTGGTATTACTCCGAAAAAAGGAGCTGTTGCTGTAACCACTGGCTTAATGAACACCTTAAATCGAGAAGAAATTGAAGGTGTATTAGCTCATGAAGTTGCCCACATCCGCAACTACGATATCCGTCTTTCCACCATCGCGATCGCACTTGTTTCAGCCGTTGCTTTATTAAGTGATATTGGAGCGCGTATGATATTTTTTTCTAGACGTGGCAATAATCAAAAGCAACATCCCGCTGTTTTAATAATTGCAATGTTGTTACTCATGCTTTCTCCAGTCATTGCAACTATGATAAAACTCGCAATTTCACGTAATCGTGAATACCTTGCAGATGCTAGCGCTGTTGAATTAACAAGGAACCCAAATGCTTTAGCCTCAGCTTTACAAAAAATAACAGGAGTTCAAACCCCTGTCGAAGAAGCTTCAAGTACTTCAGCTCCACTCTATTTTGCCGATCCCTTAAAGAAGAAAGCGGCTAGTCTTTTTTCTACTCACCCTCCTGCAACTGAACGAATTCGAAGATTACAATCGATGTAAGCCTCCTATATCTGACTCAAAAGTAAGTATGAATTCCCCTTACAATTAAGGTACTTACTTTGAGTTTTCTTTATTTTCTAATAATAATTTCCCTGAAAAAACCTGTCAAACCGTGTCGAATTTTTCTAAATTCTATGTTATATTAGTAAGACTGATTTTTGATCTTTAGCGGTTTAAAGGAGGAAATTTTTTTGAAGAGTCATTTAGGAAATCAACCTAGAGAGCAGTGGACATCACGACTTGGATTTATATTAGCAGCAATGGGATCTGCTGTAGGTTTAGGGAATATTTGGAGGTTCTCTTATGTTACTGGTGAAAATGGCGGGGCTGCATTTTTAATTATTTATTTTCTTTGTATAATATTAATTGGTATTCCAATTATGATGGCTGAATTTACGATTGGGCGACGAGCACAAAGTGATGTTGTTGGTTCATTTCAAACGCTAGCTCCCAATAAACCATGGTTCATTGGTGGATTTTTAGGGGTTGCTTCAGCTTTTATTATTCTTTCCTTTTATGGAGTTATCGCTGGGTGGACCTTATTTTATTTTATAAACTATTTAACGGGCACACTTTGGAGTGCTCCACCTGAAGGATACGGTGCTTATTTTGATAACTTTATCACCCATTCAACACACCCTATCCTATGGCAATTTGCGTTTATGGTACTTACAATCGGGGTTGTATTAGTCGGTGTTAAAAATGGTATTGAAAAAACAAATAAGATCTTAATGCCTATTCTAGCAGTGCTCTTAATTGTGTTAGCTGGCTACAGTTTAACATTAGGGGGCGCTAAAGAAGGACTTGCATTCTTATTTTCACCAGACTGGTCAGCATTTAGACAACCTGAAGTGTATTTAGCTGGACTTGGTCAAGCTTTTTTCTCCCTTAGTCTCGGAATGGGTGCACTTATTACGTATGGTAGTTATTTATCGAAAGAAGAGAAATTACCAGGGGCCGCCTATAGTGTCGCATCACTAGATACGTTATTTGCAGTCATATCTGGAATTATGATATTCCCAGCCGTGTTTGCCTTTGGAATTGAACCTGGTTTCGGAGCTGGCCTTGCCTTTGTTACACTTCCTGACATTTTCGACAGTATTGCATACGGTGGAATTGTTGGATTAGCCTTTTTCTTCTTATTAGCAGCTGCTGGACTTTCATCTGCTGTTTCATTGCTAGAAGTTGCTGTTGCTTACTTTATTAGAAAATTCGGATGGAGCCGAAAGTTTACTGCAATTGTCATCGGTAGTATTATCTTCTTACTTGGCATTCCTTCTTCTTTAGGTTTAGGTGCATGGTCACATATTACCATCTTCGGAAGAGACATTTTAGACAGTATGGATTTTCTTGCCTCCAATATTTTCTTGCCAGTAGGAGGTTTAATCATTGCATTATTCGTAGGATGGGGATGGAGTAAATCCGAAGCTATGAAAGAATCTGACTTCGGTAATACATTCATTGGTCACCTTTGGATATTCATCCTGCGTTTTATTGCTCCAATTGCGATAATCATTATATTCCTAAGTGCTATCGGGGTATTTGATTAGACTCAAAAGAGCGTGTGTGTTACTGAACTGACATACACGCTTTTTGATCTATTCAAGATGTAATGTGACAGTAAATGTCGTGATCTCATCATTAGAAAAGCAGGTAATCTTCCCGTTATGTTTTTCAATAATTTTTTTACTCACATATAACCCAATGCCTGTTCCTAGTTCTTTAGTTGTAAAAAAGGGTTCAAAAATGGTTTTTTGAACATGGTTAGGAATCGCTGGACCATTGTTTGAAACCGTAATGTCTATTTCCTTTTCTGATGCCACATTTGTTTTAATCGTAATTTGTTTTTTTCCTTCATTAGTTCTTAACGCGTCAATAGAATTCATAATTAGATTAATAAATACTTGTCGAATTTCTTCACGATATCCTTTCACTGTTTTACGATCTCCTATTTCCGTCACAACAACGACATCACCATCAGCAATACTTGGATAAACAAATTCAATGATTTCATCAATAAGGACTTTTATATCAAAATCTTCTTTTTGTTGATGTGAATTCGTATCTCTTCTGGAGGCTAGTAAAAATTGTGAGATCCTGAAGTTTAATTGTTCTAATTCATGTGAAATGATGTCTATGTATTTTACCTCTTGATCGTCTTCTTTTAATAATTTTACAAAGCCCATAACAGCTGTTAGCGGGTTTCGAAATTCATGTACAAAACTGGATGACATTTGGCCCAAAAGTGTAAGTCTGTCTTTATGAGATTGTTCTATAAATAAGCTCTTATCCTGTATTTGTAAAGTTGTTAGTTCAGTATACTTAAATACTGCGTAGTAAATAAATTGATCAAAATAAAAATTAATTTTATTAATGATCGGTTGCAAACTTTTCACCGATAAATCTATTTCTTCTAGCGTCTGAAAGATGATGCTTCTCCCTAAGTTCACATTATATATAAATTCACTAATATTAACTTCAGCAGTTGCTCTTTCAATTGCGACTTTATAGGCCAAACTTTTTACTTGCTCATCCTGATAAGGGTTTTTTAAACTACGTACGATGAGTTCAAACATTGCTTTACCATTATCATCTACACTATCGTTATACGGGTCAGAATCAGATATGCGGATATTCTTCCTCCAGTAGGCAAGAAACCGTGCTTCATTTTTCTCTAAGTGATGACAAAATTTATCTTCTACTTCTACCATCTTTAATTCCCCTTCATTCCTATTTAACAACTATCCTACTCTCTACTATACAAAAGAATTTATAATACGACAATTATTTTCAAAATAGTTTGTTATTTTTGTACAAACTTATGTCCAATACTTCCCCATTTTCAACTTCTTCATCCAACAATAACTGTTCAATGACTTTAGCTACCGTTTCTGCTGATCGAAGTTGTCCTGTTTCCTTATAACCAACAAACTTTTCAACCATTGAAAAATCTTCGGCAGATGCTGAGCGGATATTTATTTGCATATTTGTATCAACAACTCCTGGTGCAAATGAAATCATTTTTACAGGAAACTCTACACTTTCCTGTTCTTTTGCAATCGTTTTTGTAAATAAATCAATACCCGCTTTAGAAGCACAATAAATACTCCAACTCGGAACAGGATTTTTCCCAGCACCAGAAGAAATATTAACTATTGTCTTCTTTCCCTTAATTTCCGATGTTGCATGAATAAATGCTTTCGTTAAAATGATCGGTGCTACTAAGTTGACATGGACATTATGAATAATAGCATCATCTTCACATCGTTCTATAGGCTTAATTGGATTTATTACGCCAGCGTTATTAATCAGTGTAATTTCACTTACCTCTTCGGTTTGAATTTGTTCAAACACTTGCATAATATGCTCTGTAACTTCTTCTACGTTTCCTAAATCTATCTCATAATAATAAAGGGAAACTCCAACTTTTTGAGCCTCTTCTATTAATTCCGTATTTTTCGAACGAGATAAACAATACAAGATATTACCTTTCTGCATCAATTGTTGTGCAATTGCTTTGCCTAACCCTGTAGATGTACCTGTAATAATATAATGTTTCAATTTTAGTCCTCCTTATTGAATGAAATAAGGCAGGAGCAAGACTCCCACCTGTGTTTTCTATTATATATATCATAGTTGTCCAATACACTAGAATATAAAAACCGTCAAATTAGGAATGAATAATAATACCTAATATCACCTATTATTCTATAGCACTACTTCCTGTGATGGAGTATGTTCTTTAATCACTTCAGTTAAAATTTTCATACCTTTTTCTAATTTCTCTGGTGTTGAATGTGTATAGTTTAATCGTAGTGTATTTTGCTGACCTTTTCCAACATAAAATGGAGCTCCTGGAACGTAAGCAACGCCTCTTTCAACGGCTAAGTTCAACAACTCTGTTGTGTTAATACCTTTATCTAACTCAATCCAGAAAAACATCCCACCTTTAGGAACAACATAAGACATGTTAGGAAGGTTTGCCTTTTCTAATTCATGCAACATAATGTTCATTCTTGATCGATAAACATCTATTAAATTATGAATATGTCCATCTAGATCAAAATTGCTACATAAATGAAATAAAGATTGTTGTGATAAGGAATTTGAGTGTAAGTCATTTGCCTGCTTTGCTTGAGACATCATTCTTATGATTTGGTGTGGTCCAGCAATCCATCCCGTCCTTAATGCTGGAACCGCTGTTTTAGAAAACGTACTCGTATACAACACGTGAGCCCCTTCTTTATCAAAAGAAGCAATAGGTGAATATGTCTCGTTTTGATCGAATTGAATATCACCATATGGGTCATCTTCAAAAATAACGACATGGTATTTTTGAGCAAGCTGCAACAGCATTTTTCGCCGTTCATTTGACCACACTTTGCCCGCAGGATTTGAAAAAGTAGGGACAACATAAATACACTTAGGTTTATACTTTTTGATTTTGTTAACTAAATCTTCCTCAATCATCCCATGGGTATCAGACTCTACTGGAATGACTTTCGCTTCATACGATTCAAATACTTGTAGTGCTGCTAAGTAAGTTGGGTTTTCTGTTAAAATAAAATCTCCTGGGTTAAAAGTAACCCTAGAAAATAAGTCAATTGCTTGTTGCGACCCTGTTGTTAACAGGATTTCCTCGGAATTGTAGCTCGTAATATCTTTTCGCTTCATACGCTCAATTAATAACTCACGTAATGGGAGAAACCCTTCTGTTTCTATATATTGCAATGATTTTTTACCAGATCTAAACGTCTCCTCAAAAGCTTCTTTTATACCTTCAAGCGGAAATAAATCATCATCAGGAAGTCCTCCTGCAAATGAAATTACATTCCCTTTCGCTACTACTTTTAAAATATCACGAACAGCAGAAGATTGAAGATGACGTACTCGTTTGGCAAAAGCATATTTCATGATTTACACCCCTGGTTTTTTTCCGAATTTTTAATAAATATACCTTATTACGATAGAAAGTCAATAAGTATAAGAAAAATTCAAAAAACTTTTATAAACTTTAAAATGTCTTTAGGATAACTTTTTTTGTATTCTATATGTTTCTTTTAGTTGTAATAACGACTTGGTTGAATATTCTTCTCACTTTGTGATATCCTTTTTCCACAAAAAAACAGTCAAAATCGTAAGTTATGTATCTCATCATAATTGAGGGAGCATAGACTTATTGTTTTGGACTGTTTTTGTAATCTTTGATATTTAAATTGAAGGTAATGTAACTGTAAATGTAGTACCTTTATTTTCTTTACTCGTCACTGTAATTTTCCCGTTATGATTTTCTATAATTCCAAATGAGGTCATTAATCCTAATCCAGTACCATTTTCTTTCAAAGAAAAAAACGGTTGTCCGATCGCATCAAGCTTGTCTTCTGGAATTCCAATGCCTTGGTCCTTTACCGAAATGAACACTTGATCACCATCTCGCCTAACCGCAAGGATAATTCCCCCCCCGTTTGGCATTGCATCAATTGCATTTTTAATGAGGTTAATAAATACTTGTTTTAATTGATTTTCATCACAATTAACAAAGATATTTTCACTTTTATAGTCACATTTAACTTGCACATTTTGAATATTACATTGTGGTTGAAGTATGGCAACAACTTGATCTAAAATAGAAATTATATCATTCTTACATAATGAAGTTGCCTTTGGTTTGGCAAGTAATAACAACTCATTAAGAATTAATTCAATGCGATTAAATTCTTCATTCATAATCTTATAGTATAGTTGTTTCTCAGATTCTCCAGATTTAATCAATTGCAAAAAACCTTTTAATGCAGTTAAGGGGTTCCTTATTTCATGAGCAATCCCCGCTGCCATCTGACCGACTAATGAGAGTTTTTCTGATTTTTGAAGAAATTCCTTTGTCCTTTTGATTTCTGTAATATCTCTAAATGTAACTACTGATCCAATATACTGATCATTCTCTATTATTGGACTCGTTTGATATTCCACATCAAAACTTGACCCATCTTTTCTCCAAAATATATCATCGGAGACATGTATCATTTCACCGCTTATTAACGCTTTATAAATAGGGCAGTTAGAAATGGAAAAACTTTCACCTTCTCTAGTAGTATGGTGTATTAATCCATGTAAGTCATTTTTCATTAAATCTTCCTGACTATAACCAACCATTTCTTCTGCTGCTTTATTTGAGAATATAACCTTTGTACTTAAGTCTATTCCAAAAATACCATCTGAAATTGAATCTAAGATCAATTGATGAATTTGATGGAGTTTTTTTATTTCTTTTTCTTTTTCGATTTGCCTACTAATGTCATAAATATCTACGAGATAATAAGATGTTGATTTGTTTTCTTGAGTCATGTTGAGTAGCGAGAAATGCAGTGCGACCCATAGCTCGTTACCATTTTTATGTATAAACCTTTGATCAATAATTAACTTACCTTCTATGTTAGGAAGAGTACCGTTAAATAGGGATTTTATTTTAATAATATCCTCACAATGAGTGAGTTCCAGCAAACAAAGATTTTGTAATTCCGTTTTAGAATAACCTAAAATGTTACTTAATGTGTTATTAACCATATACAAGCTTCCATCTAACGTAACGATTGCTTTACCATTAGAGGCATACTCAAAGGCATTTTTATATAAAGCCTCTTCTATTTGACTATTAGAAAGTTTAAACACATTAGTATCCTCCGTACTTAGAGTTTTTCCAAGTCTCCTTAGACAATCTTATTATATATTTTACATTAGATTATTAATTTAAGTAACAATTTTCCTTTAATTTGTTAATTTGCTCTAATAAAAACCCAAAAAAAGTATAACCACTACCTGATAGCAAGTGGTTATACTTTTTTTTATTAATTATAAGGTTATCTACAAACGAACCATGCATACTTTTTGTTTATTTTAAACTGCTTATGAGAGAGCCTTGCTTTTCCTTTATAAATACTTTCGATGCATCTTCTTACCATCATACGTAAATACGATTTTCTTTTCATTAATCATTGTTTCCATATGGGTTGATCGTCCCCATAGTTGGTATATATACGGCATAACTTTTTCTAAATACCCTACATCAAGTTCTGTACCTTCATATTGATGGGTGATGTATAATTCACCGTTTTTTAAATAGTCCCCGTCCGTTATCGTTAAATATGGAAATCCTCCATTCACTCTTGATAGGACAAGCTGATCACGAATATGCTCCCATTCCTTATCCACAATTTTATAATCAGAACCTTGTTTTTGGAATAAAAACAAGTCTTCTCGATTAACTAGATCCTTATTTAAATAATTTCTAATAAATGATATGTCTGATTCAATTTCGCGTACCTCATAAATTTTTTCTCTTCCACTTCCTGGTTTAACACCTTGTCGTTCTTGCATTTCCTTTGTTGGATTATTGTACCTTTCCTCAATATCCTCAAAGATTTTGAGACCAAGATAATATGGATTAATGCTCGTCTTTGAGGGTTGAACAACCCCAGAATTAAGTTTTGCATATTCAATTGCTTCATCAGTTGTCAATGATAGTTCACGCATAATTCGAATATGCCAATACGATGCCCAACCTTCATTCATAATCTTTGTTTCTAGTTGCGGCCAAAAATAAAGCATTTCTTCACGCATCATCGTTAAAATATCTCGTTGCCACGGTTCGAGTTCGCGACTATATTCTTCGATAAATAACAGAATGTCTTTTTCTGGTTTAGGCGGAAACTTCTTTTTCTTCTTTTTCCTTTCAACTGGTTTACCATCTTCTAGTTCCCATAAATCATCGTAAGGTGAATTTTTTTTTGGTGCTACATCATCCTCTTCCTCTTCTTCGTCCATAGACCAAGCAAGTTTAGAACGTAAGAGACTTGGATCAATATGTTCTTGAATGGATAAAATAGCGTCTAAGAATTTCTCAACCTCTTCTCTACCGTGAACCATTTCATAACGAGAGATCCGTTCCGCTGTCGCACTCATACTTTCAACCATATCTCTCCTCGTATTCGAGAAGCGGACATTATTTTTAAAGAAATCACAATGTGCCAAGACATGAGCGACGATTAGTTTGTTTTGGACAAGTGTATTGGAATTAAGTAAAAAAGCATAACATGGATCTGAATTAATGACCAACTCATAAATTTTACTTAATCCAAGATCATATTGAAGCTTCATCTTATGAAACTGCTTACCAAAGCTCCAATGTGAAAACCGGGTCGGCATGCCATATGCACCAAACGTATAAATGATATCCGCTGGGCAAATTTCATATCTCATCGGAAAAAAGTCTAATCCAAAGCCTTGAGCGATTTCGGTAATTTCATCAATTGCATATTCTAACTTCTTTTGTTCATGCGGTAACATAGTAGACCCTCCTCTAGTCATCCGTTATTACAATTTATGAAAAAAAGAGACAAATGATGAGAAGGAATTTTATATTATATATTTATTACTATATTTGGATTGTTTTTTATGCTTCCTGCAACTTTCAAAAACTACCCAAATTTGCTTTCATCTATCGAACGTTCCTATTGTTTAAATCAATTTTGTAAGCGTTATGTGGTTCGCACTCTAAACGGCTGGACAACAATTTGTTTTACAACAAGGTAGTTTGGTTGCTGGTCCCTTTTTCTTTGGTAAAAGACTAACTAATAACTTTCTCAATATAAACTCCTCTTTCTGTTGAACTTTACTTTTACGATTTACCTCTTGATACACTTTCTTTATTCTTTCTTGTTTATATTGTACATGAGCTCTATATCCTAATTCGTTCATCACTCATACCCCTCTCAATTTAGTGTTTAATTATAATGATTAAAAGTTCTGTGTAATTTTTCCATTTACTTAATAAAGCTATTTAAATTCGATCATTTCCACCACCAAATATTTAATCAATTTCTATTGATATTTAAATCAAAAAAAATTGATTAATAATCCACCAAAGACAGACGTCAACCTATGATGTCAGCCTCGGAATAAACAACATAATTGTTCAGAAAGGAGATGGTTTACTTGTTGATCATTTAGCGTATAATAACTCCAAGTTCCCTTCGTTTCTTTCGTAATTAAACCTGCATTTAAAAGTATTTTTAAATGGTATGACACTTTCGATTGTGGCATTTGAAAAATTTCACATAAGTCACAAACACAAACCTTTCCTCGCTGTGTTAACTCATACATAATTTCAAGCCTCTTCTTGTCAGCCAACGCCTTAAACTTTGCTTCATACTCTTCAAAGGTTTTTTCCATGTTAAGGTCTAATAATGGAATTTCCTTCATTTTCTCACCACCAATTATTGTAAATCCTTACTTACTATTGTATACCCATATTTTTCTTATTTCAACTGAAAAATCAATTTTTTTTGATGTAACTTTTCGACATAATCTTATAAAAATCGCTCAAGAAAAATAGCTTCCTTCTGAAATAAGTTAAGACCGTAAAGAAAAGGAATGTTGATAGCAACATCCCTTTTTCAATATATTATTATTTTATAACGAATTGATTTATTTTGTTCATTAACTCCTGTTTTAAATTGGCTAGCCATATTTGACTTTCTTCCAGCGTTGTCCTTTTCACACTAAAATAAAATTTAATCTTCGGTTCTGTTCCAGACGGGCGCATGCAAATCCATGATCCGTCCTCTAGTGTATACTTTAATACGTTAGATACGGGTAGCGTAAGCTTTTCTTTACGATTTTCGATTAAATAAGCTCTTTCTTGTGTATGATAGTCTTCTGCTATCGTTACTTTCTTTCCAGCAAGTTCGTGAAGTCGATTTTGACGAAAATGGGAAAGGATCGATTGAATTTGTTCTAGGCCTGCCTTTCCTTTCAATGTTAAAGATTCTAATCCTTCTTGAAAGTAGCCGTATTTAGAAAATACTTCAATAAGTCCATCATATAAGGTCATTCCTCTTGATTTATAGTATGTAGCCATTTCAGCCGCTAATAAACAAGCTTGGACAGCATCTTTATCCCGTACAAAGTCACCAATTAAATAACCATAACTTTCCTCATAACCGAATAAAAATGTTTTAGCGCCTGTTTCTTCATATTCTTTCATTTTCTCACCAATAAACTTAAATCCAGTCAGCGTATCTACTGCTTCAAGCCCATATTGCTCCGCAATCTTTCTACCTAATTCAGAAGTAACAATAGTTTTTAAAACTACACCATTTTTGGGTATTTTCCCTTGTTCACTCTTTTGTGAAAGAATATATTCGAGCATGAGTGCTCCAGTTTGGTTCCCTGTTAAAACCACATATTCTCCTTGTTTATCTCTTGCTGCGATTCCAACACGATCTGCATCTGGATCCGTTGCAATTAACACATCGGCATTATGTTTATTTCCATATTGTATGGCAATTTCAAATGCAGCGTGTTCTTCTGGATTTGGTGATTTTACAGTAGAAAAATTCGGATCTGGTAACTCTTGTTCTTTAACGACAATTACATTTTTAAACCCACTTGTTTCAAGTATACGTCGTACAGGAACATTAGCTGTTCCGTGGAGTGGGGTAAATACAATATTTACTTCACTTCCTTTTTCTAAAACCATTTCTCGATTAACAATAATCGTCTGAAGTTCATTATTATACGCTAAGTCGATTTCTTCACCAATCACCTTTAGCAGTTGTGAAGCTTGTAACTCATTTTCATTACCGACTTCAATTAGCAACTCATCTTCAACTTCATTGACTTTTTTAATCAGTGCATTTGCAGGCCCTGGTGGTAATTGACATCCATCTGGACCGTATACTTTAAAACCGTTGTATTCAGGAGGATTATGACTTGCTGTAATAACGATTCCCCCAAATGCATTTAAGTAGCGAACCGCGAAAGAAAGTTCTGGAGTTGGACGTAGATCACGAAATAGATAGGTTTGAATACCATGCATTCCTAATGTTAAAGCGGCCTCCTTTGCAAACTCAGGAGACTTATGTCTGCAATCATAAGCAATCACGACACCACGTTTTTTTGCTTCTTCCCCAAACTCTGATATATAGCGAGCAAAACCTTCAGATGCTTTACGAATTGTATATGTATTCATACGATTAGGACCAGGCCCAATTTCTCCCCGCATTCCACCTGTTCCAAACTCTAATCCTTTATAGAAACAATCTTCTAAACGGACTTCATCATCCTTTAAATTCTGAAGTATTTCTTTTAATTCTGTTTCTAAACCGCCAAAATTTACCCACCTACTATATGCTTGTTTCCAGACCATAGTACCCTCCTTGTTTCTCTACATGTTCATAACAACTTAACATTTCTAAAATTTGTTAAACTCATATTTTTATTTCCCTAAATACTTTAACATTCCTGCCATTAACTTTCTATTTTTATGTTAAATTTAAGGTCCCTTTTTATATTACTGAGCATCAACTGGTAGAAATGTTATTCTAAATGCTGCTGAACTGCAGGGGGAAGTGGTTGGTCCAGATTAAAATAATCTTTCGGATCGCGAAAATCACTTGACATCACACCCCCGTCAGCACGGAGTAAAAATTGGTTGATATATGTCTCACTGCCTCGATTAGCTTCAATCCACCCTATCCAGGTTCCACCCATCGAAAGAAGTACTTCTGTTTCATATAATCCGTTTTCCACATGATTCATCGGTTTCTTAATATAGTGGACCATTTCTGGCATATCAAGGATTACATTTACATTCGCATCTGTAATAGGGTTCCCTTCTTCGTCATAAAGGAAAATATGGAGATCATTCGTTGTACCTGCTGTAAACATATTGTCATTTCCCACAACCTCCATATACCAGTTGGTTACAAGGTTTTCGCGAATAAAGAGTGCATAACATAGTAGCACAGTAATAAATATAAAAGATACAGTTATAAAAATCGTCATTACAGGTCGCTTCACAACCACTTTTTCTAAATTCACTATTGCTCATCCTTTCTCTCATCACAGCTTTTCCAACGAAAGAATGACTTAAACTAATAATTACAAATCATTAGCTTTCTTAAAGCGTTTATACAGGACATGATTCTTATTTAACTCATGTTGGCCCTTTTATAGAGCCTTATACAAAGCAGAAGGCTGCCATAAGGGAGTTAATCCCTTATGGCAGCCTCACTAATTAAATATAGTTTAAATGATTAATAGTGGAATCAACCATTATTGTTTACAAATACGAATACGATAAAAGTGAAACTTCCATCAGTGAGGGGTTTTCCTCTTCCCCCACTGATGCTTAGTTGAGGCCCACACGATGTGGGTTACATTGCCACAGGACGTGGCGCATTTAGTCCGTGTTCATTTAGTTACTAGCAGTTTATCTCCCACTTATCCTCTTTGATTTCTCGAAGTCTTGAAGTGGGGGTAATACTGCCAGTTGTTGCGGGATAAACACAAAAGCTCCTAAAGTATTAGCTTTGATTGGTTTCGCCGTGCTTATAAATAATTTCGTAAATATCTTTTCTTCGGTCACGCAATTGATTAACACTACCACTGCGACGATGACGACGAAGAATTTCAAGGTCAACATCTCCAACAACAACCGTATCGATATTAGGATGACATTCTCCAACGATACCATCACGTGGAAATTCGAAATCTGAAGGAGTAAATATACCCGATTGTGCATACTGAATATCCATATTTTCTACTTGAGAAAGATTACCTACCGTTCCAGAAATGACTGTATATACTTCATTCTCTACAGCTCTTGCCTGAGCACAATATCGAACTCTTAAATACCCTTGACGTTCATCTGTACAAAATGGGGTAAAAATAATATTTGCTCCCTTATCAACAGCAATCCTTCCTAGTTCTGGGAATTCAAGGTCATAACAAATTTGGATAGCAATTTTGCCACAGTCTGTGTCAAATACCTTAATTTCATTTCCTGGACTTATTCCCCACCATTTTCGTTCATTCGGTGTAATATGGAGTTTGTACTGCTTCTCTATCGTTCCATCTCTTCGAAATAAGTACGCTATATTATATATTTTATTTTCCTCTTCAACAAAGTGGGAGCCACCAATGATATTCACATTGTATTTAACAGCTAAATTAGTAAACAGTTTAATATAGTCTTCTGTATACTCTGTTAAGCGCCGGATTGCCTGACTAGGACTTTTTTCTGGTAAAAATGATAGTAATTGAGTGGTAAAAATCTCTGGAAAAACGGCAAAGTCTGAACCATACCCCGCTGCTACATCTGTATAATATTCACATTGCGTAGCAAACTCCTCAAAAGAATTTATTTTTTTCATCATATATTGTATCGTTGTTATCCGAACAGGAAATGCTGTTCGAAAATGACGTTTACTCTTTGGTTGGAAATCAATATTATTCCACTCCATTAACGTAGCATACTTCATCGAAGCTTTATCATCTTTTAAATAGTTAGGATTAATCCTTTTTAATGAAAAACCATTCAACACTTGAAATGTTAAAACAGGATCATATATATTATGTAGCATAACTTGCTCTACATATTCACGAGGTGTATACTGCATCGCGTGTTTGTAATAATTTGGAATTCTGCCGCCAATTATCATACTTTTCAAATTTAAAGTTCTAACTAACTCTTTTCTTGCTTCATACAATCTCTTGCCGATCTTCATTCTTCGGTAATCTGGATGAACCATCACTTCAATTCCATATAAATTATAACCATCTGGATTATGATTTGTGATATATCCTCTATCTGTAATTTCATCCCATGTATGTTGATCATCATATTCATCAAAGTTGATTATTAAACTTGAACACGATCCTATGATTTTACCATCATATTCTACAACAAACTGACCTTCTGGAAATATTCGAATATGGCTTTCAAGATGCTCTATTTTCCATGGCTCCATATTTGGAAAACAAAATTTTTGTAGAGCAATAATTTCATTAAAATCTTTTTCTGTTATATTTCTAATTT
The DNA here is from genome assembly GCF_002019605.1 of Alkalihalobacterium alkalinitrilicum. Classification (NCBI taxonomy): domain Bacteria; kingdom Bacillati; phylum Bacillota; class Bacilli; order Caryophanales; family Bacillaceae; genus Alkalihalobacterium; species Alkalihalobacterium alkalinitrilicum. The sequence goes on from NZ_KV917368.1 coordinate 2,944,416, forward strand.
CAATTTTTTTTTCAAATTTTGATACATCAATTCTTGTCATGATTCCACTCCTTTTTAACCTACATTACCTATACTCAATTGTACCCTTTCTTTTTCCATTTCAACAATTTATAGCATACTTTCCCTACCACTAGTATACTTAAACAATTTACCGATTTATGTTTTAATCCAATAAAAAAAGCAGAGAACCATTCCCCTGCCGATTCAAACTATTTACTTATCACTTACAGAAATATGAACTTCAATTAAACCAATTTGACTATCTAGCGGTATCGTTACAAACGTTTTATTAGAATGGTATTTTGAAGCACCTTCATTTACGATTGGAGTCGTAACATCAATAATACATTCTTCTTTAGAAAACTCAGTAGCTGTTGTTCCCGCCACCCAGTTCCCAAATTCTTGTACAGCACTCCATCCTAGGTCATCTAAGGTCTCAATTTCCATTCCCCCCATCATGACACCAACAATACGTTTAGCTGTATCACCAGAAAACGAACAAATAATTTGTCCATTTAATTGTCCACTAATACCTAATATGACTGATACATAATTTGAAGGAACTGGACCTTTTCCTGCAGATGGTTTTAAAGGTGTAATTTCAATTCCAAAGTGACTCTGCAAAATGGTTTGTGTTGCACGACAAACAGCATTGATATGATTTACATTCATTATAGCCCCCACAAACTTTTTAATAGTTTTATTTTAAAATCTATATTAATAGAAATAATTTATAAAAATATAGGATCTAAGAAATTGAGCAGCAAAGTTAAATGAAACTATACTCATATGTAAATTGTATCATATACATAATTATGAAACACTATAATTTCTGTACAGTTTCTTCTGGTTTCCTTATTAAGTACCATTGCTCTCGTGCCATTTCTAGTACTTTTTTCTCCTGATCTTTTTCACGGTGTTGAATCACTCTAGAAAAATACTTGATTGCATTTGCATTCAAACCTATCCTCCTATTTAATTCCCCCAACAAATAAATGATTCTTATTTCAGTTAATTGTGTTCCAATAAAATCAGATTGTTGATATGAATTCTCGTATTCATCTATAGCTAAACGCAGAAAACGTTTTTCTTGCTCGTTATTTTCTTTTATCCGGTATAACCAACCTAGCCTGAGATAAAGTCCTGCCAAAACAATATGTTTCTCTTTTTTCAATATCCCAGAAAACACTGCTAATTTATAGGTTACAATAGCTTCGTTAAGCGATCGTTCCCTTCCAAAGTTTCTCGGTATCCAATGCGCTGACAATTCATTCATCACTTTGTCTTTAGCCCCTGGTGAAAAATAATTAGAGAATTGGTCTGTAGCGGAAAAACCACAGTCAGGACAAACGTGGACCTCATATAAGTACGGATTGTGTTCAAGGTCTTTATACACTGTAAAAAAGTCACTTTCTGTTTTGATTGCTCTAATATACCTAGTCCGTAGTCGTTTAGTAGAATACTTCTTTTCACAACATAAACAAATAATTTCCTTATCGTATAAGGGATCTATTCCATTAATCAATGATTTCACCCGCTCATCTTTTTGCATTCTTCTTTTATTTTAGTATAAAACCACCAAAACTTTCTACCTGGTAAATGTCTTTTTATAAATCTTTCGGACTATATATTCAACTTATTATGACAAATTGATTTGTTTTTCGTTCTTCTGGTGTTTCCGTCCTTCTTTCTTTCGTCAACACAAATAGAATTTTGTTAGATTTTGTAACATAGTCTTTGAAAATTTACATAATTTCAAAAAGGGTTTCTTTTTATTTTGTAGAAAACGTAAATTAAAGAATTTATTTCTAGAAAGGTTGTAGGTGCCACTTGCAAACAGAAAAGCTTAGTGAATACGATCTCTACTTATTTCAACAAGGCAACCTATTTTATAGCTACAAAACACTTGGAGCTCACCTTTGTAAAAAAGATGAGGTAGAAGGGGTACGTTTTGCAATTTGGGCCCCTAATGCTGAAGCCGTATATATTGTAGGCGATTTTAATAATTGGAATGGATTAAACCACTCGATGCATAAAATAAATGAGTCAGGTATTTGGTGGGGCTTTATTCCAAACCTTTCAGAGGGAACGGTCTATAAATACGAAATTCATTCCAAGCAAGGGAAAGTTGTTCTAAAGTCAGACCCCTATGCCTTCTACTCCGAACTCCGTCCACAAACGGCCTCCATTGTAACTGATTTAAACCACTATAGTTGGGGAGATGAAGTATGGCAAAAAGAAAAACAAGCTAGAAATTTATTAAATGAACCGTTGCTCATCTATGAAGTTCACCTTGGATCATGGAAACTTAAAGAAAATGGTGAACTTTATACATATCGAGAATTAGCAACTACACTAATTGATTATGTTAAAGAGATGGGGTATACCCATATTGAAATACTACCTATTACAGAACATCCTTATGATCGTTCTTGGGGATACCAAACAACAGGCTTTTTTTCAGTAACAAGCCGATATGGGACTCCTGAAGATTTCATGTACTTCGTGGATCAATGTCATCAAAACGGAATTGGAGTTTTATTAGATTGGGTTCCAAGCCACTTTTGTAAAGACGATCACGGACTTCGTTTATTCGATGGTGAACCACTCTACGAGTATGCGGATGAACGAAAAGCAGAAAAAAAAGGTTGGGGGACTTTGTCCTTTGATTTTGGTCGTTCTGAAGTACAAAGCTTTTTAATTTCCAATGCATTTTTCTGGCTAGATATGTTCCATATTGATGGTCTTCGAGTAGATGCAGTTTCCAGTATGCTCTATTTAAATTTCGGCAGAGAAGATGAAGAAAAAATTTACAATCAATATGGTGGCGAAGAAAATATAGAAGCTATTCAATTTCTAAGAAAACTAAACGAGTCAATTTTTCAAGTTTTTCCTAACACATACATGATGGCAGAAGAATCTTCCTCTTGGCCATTAGTGAGTGCACCAACATATGTTGGTGGATTAGGGTTTAACTACAAATGGAATATGGGCTGGATGAACGATATGCTCCGCTATATGGAGATCGAACCAGTCCACCGAAAATGGCATCACCAATTAATCACCTTTTCATTTTTTTATGCTTTCTCAGAAAATTTTATCCTTCCCCTATCACATGATGAAGTTGTTCACGGAAAAAAATCGTTACTAAATAAAATGCCAGGAGACTATTGGCAAAAGTTTGCTAACTTACGTACTTTTCTTGGTTATACGATGACACACCCTGGAAAAAAGCTTCTTTTTATGGGTAGTGAATTTGGCCAATTTGATGAATGGAAAGACCTAGAAGATTTAGATTGGGAACTACTAAACTATCCATCTCACCAAGACTTTTCAAACTACACAAAATCACTTCATAATTTTTATAAAACTGAAAGATCGCTATGGGAATTAGACCATCATTCCGATGGATTTGAGTGGATTGATCCGCACGATTATGAACAAAGTATTGTTAGTTTCATGAGAAAAAGTAAAGACTCAAATAATTTTGTTATCGTTGTTTGTAATTTTACTCCTACTGTTCGTTATGACTATCATATCGGCGTCCCTCGTATGGGGTCATACATTGAAATATTCAATAGTGATAGAAAAGAATTTGGTGGCTCTAATCAAGTCTTAGACGAACCACTAATTAGCGAAACAGAATCTTGGCACAACCAACCTTATCGTTTAACGATTAAAGTTCCTCCACTAGCTATGCTAGTTTTAAAGTTATCGGATAGTGAATTAGAAAGAGAGCGAGGCGATCATAATGAAACAAAAGAAAGAATGCGTAGGAATGTTGTTAGCAGGCGGTGAAGGAAAGAGATTAGGTCTCTTAACAAAAAAAATTGCTAAGCCAGCTGTCTACTTCGGTGGAAAATATCGAATTATCGACTTTACGTTAAGTAACTGCACAAATTCAGGGATTGATACAGTTGGTGTTTTAACCCAGTATGAACCACTAGCCTTAAACACACATTTAGGAATTGGTAGCCCGTGGGATCTTGATAGAAGAAATGGTGGCCTTTCTGCTCTCCCTCCTTTTATCGAAAAGAGTGGTGGTTCTTGGTATAAAGGAACAGCAGATGCAATTTTTCAAAATATAAATTTCATTGAACAATACGACCCTGAATATGTTCTTATCATTTCTGGGGATCACATTTATAAAATGAATTATGCTGCTATGTTAGACTTCCACAAGAAAAATAATGCAGATGCAACAATTTCTGTTATTGAAGTTCCATGGGATGAAGCGAGTCGTTTTGGCATTATGAACACTGGTGAAAACTATGCGATCAATGAGTTTGAAGAAAAACCAGAAAATCCGAAAAATAACTTAGCATCAATGGGGATTTACATCTTTAATTGGAAAGTTCTTAAGTCTTATTTAATAGAAGACTCAAATCAACCTTATTCTAGTAACGATTTTGGAAAAGACATTATTCCGAAAATGCTCGATGACGGTAAAAACTTAGTAGCATTCCCGTTTAGAGGTTATTGGAAAGATGTAGGGACCGTTATTAGTTTTTGGGAAGCGAATATGGATTTATTAAAAGATTCTCCATCCTTGCAATTAAATGATCCAAATTGGAAGATTTATTCTGTAAATCCTAATCAACCTCCTCAGTACATAGCGCCTACTGGTTTGGTTGAATGCTCAATGATCAATGAAGGTTGTCTAATATACGGCACTGTTAAACGCTCCATCTTATTTTATGGAGTAGAAATTCAACAAAATAGTCATATCATTGATTCTGTCATTATGCCAAATGTTACAGTTGGCCAAAATGTAATAATAGAAAAAGCGATTATAAATGAAGGAACAGTTATACCAGATAACATGGTAATAAAACCAAGTACACCAAAAGACATCGTCGTAATAGATAAAGATACTATCTTAACTGATATTGCAGTAGTAAACGGATAATGGATGTTTGTAGGAGGGGATTATAAATGGATTCTATGATGGGTGTTATTAATTTAGATAGTGAATTAGATTTACTAAACGAATTAACTTATTTTCGTTGTGGTGCAGCTGTACCATTTGGGGGAAGGTATCGTTTAATTGATTTTGTTTTATCTAACATGACAAATGCTAAGGTCGGTGATATCGCCGTCTTTACTAGAAGAAAATATCGATCGCTAATGGACCATCTTGGTACAGGAGCAGCCTGGGACTTAGACCGAAAACGTGGTGGTTTATTTATCCTTCCACCTGATTGGAATGATCCTTCCGACATATCCCAAGGCGATCTTCAACATTTTCATAATAACCGAGATTTCTTTGATCGAGCCATTTCCCAATATGTATTAATTACAGGTAGTCAAAATGTAGCCAACATTGATTATAACCAAGCTTTTAAATATCATATTGAAACAGGCGCAGATGTAACCGTCATTTACAAGCCTGTTCCAAACCTAGCAGAAGAACATAAACAATGTCACAAGATTGAAATGGATAACACAGGAAGAATAACTGCCATTACAAACGATCATTCTAATCATTATGTATCGTTAGACACGATAATTATCCATAAAAAACTATTAATGGATATCGTTGACCATTGTATTGCTCGTCGAATGGATAATTTCTTTAGAGATGGCATTATCCAAAACTTAGACCAACTCAAAGTGATGGGTTACTCTTATCACGGCTATTTAGCTGTCATTAACTCTATTGAAAGTTATTATAAACATAGTATGTCATTACTTGATCCGAAAATTTATCGTAACTTATTCTTTAAAGAAAACCTCATTTATACGAAAGTAAAAGATGAACCACCAGCAAAGTATTTAAAAAACTCTTCTGTAAAAAATTCATTAATTGCTAATGGATGCGTTATTGAAGGGACAGTCGAAAACAGCATATTATTCCGTGGGGTTCACGTTGAGAAAGGAACAACCATAAGAAACTCCATTGTGATGCAACGTTGTGATATTAAAGAAAATAGCTTACTCGAAAATGTTATTTTAGATAAAGATGTGGTTTTATCCGTTGATCGAACACTCGTCGGTTGTAGCGAACAACCATATGTAGTTGCAAAACGTAAAGTAATATAATTTACATGCGGTACAAAAGAAATTTTAATGTCCTATAAGGAGATGGAAAAATTGAACGTACTCTTCATTGCATCAGAATGCACACCATTTATTAAGACGGGTGGATTAGCCGATGTTATCGGTTCTCTACCCTCCTCCTTAAAAAAAACTGGTGTCAATGTATCCATTATGTTACCCAACTACAGTGATATCCCAGAAGAATATAAGGAACGAATGACACTAGTAAAAACATTAACCGTCCATGTTGGCTGGAGAAAACAATATTGTGGGTTAATGAAAATCGTTCATCAAGATATGACGTATTATTTTATTGATAATGAGTATTATTTTAAGCGCAAAGGTCTTTATGGACATTATGACGACGGTGAACGCTTTGCATTTTTTAATCATGCGGTTATCGATGTGCTTCCTTATTTAGACGAAAAACCACAAGTTATTCATTGTCATGATTGGCAAACAGGTCTAATACCTGCATACATTAAAACTATGTATACATACCAACCGTTTTATCGTGATATAAAGACAGTGTTTACAATTCATAACCTTATGTATCAAGGGATTTATCCTGCAACCATCTTTCAAGATCTTCTTAATTTTTCAGATGAGCACTATTTTGGAATTGAATTCAATGGCTGTATTAATTTTATGAAAGCCGCCCTTTTTCACGCCGATATATTAACAACGGTGAGTGAAACATACTCAAAAGAAATTCAGTATCCTTATTTTGGTGAGAATTTAGATAATATCCTTGGTCATCGAAAAGAAGATTTACACGGAATTGTGAATGGGTTAGATTACGATGAGTATAATCCCCAAACCGACCCGTATATCTTTAAGAATTTCAAACATTCACCCATTGAAAAGTTGGTAAATAAGCTTCTCTTGCAAGAAGAGTTAGGGCTTCCAAAAGCAGAAGACATTCCAATGATTGCGATTGTAAGTCGGTTTGTTGAGCAAAAAGGGTTTCCACTTATTACTCATGTTTTAGAAGAGCTCCTTTCCCTAGATATTCAGTTAGTCATTTTAGGAACGGGAGATGCAGAATTTGAGCATGCATTTAAGGATGCCGCATATCGTTATCCCGAGAAAGTTTCAACACGTGTTACCTTTAGCGAACCTCTAGCTAGGAAAATTTATGCAGCATCTGATTTGTTTTTAATGCCTTCACGCTTTGAACCATGTGGAATTGGTCAGCTGATCGCCTTAAGATATGAAAGTGTTCCAATTGTAAGAGAAACTGGTGGATTGAAAGACACAATTGTACCTTATGATGAGTTTACTAGTAGCGGAAACGGATTTAGCTTTACCCATTACAATGCACACGACATGCTATATACGATTAAACGAGCAATTGAATTTTATCATGACAAAGACCATTGGTTTACATTACTCGAAAATGTTTATCAAGCTAATTATTCATGGGAACATTCGGCCAAACGTTATACAGATCTGTATATGAAAACCTTAAAGGGTTAAGGAGTGGAGAGTATGTTTTCAAGCAAAGAGTCATTTAAACTCGCTTTTATCGATAATTTGGAAACAAAGTTTGGAAAAGTACTAGAAGAAGCCACCCCTATGGAAATTTACCAAACGATTGGAACGCTCGTGAAAGAAAAAATGAATAGAAGTTGGATGGCAACGAATAAACGGTATTTAAAAAATGAAGAAAAACAAGTTTATTATTTTTCAATGGAGTTTTTGTTAGGAAGACTACTAGAAAGTAATTTACTTAATACAGGTACATTAAATATTGTTAAGGAAGCACTATTAGAATTAGGAATTAATCCAGAACATATTTTTGAACAAGAGCATGATGCTGGTTTAGGTAATGGTGGTTTAGGTCGGCTCGCTGCTTGTTTTTTAGATTCCTTAGCTTCTCTCGGACTTCCAGGCCACGGAGTTGGAATTCGATATAAATACGGACTATTTCAACAAAAGTTGATAGACGGACATCAAGTAGAACTACCAGATTATTGGTTAGAAGAAGACTATGTTTGGGAAGTACGTCGCTCTGATAAAGCAATTGGGGTTCGTTTTGGTGGAGAAGTACACCCTGAGGTTGTCGATGGCAAATTGATATTCCATCATACCGATTTCGAAACTGTTATGGCTGTTCCATATGATGTTCCTATTGTTGGTTACGAAAACCAAACCGTTAATACGTTACGTTTATGGAGTGCCGAGTCAACGACTAACGATTTCAACTTCCATTCTTCTAATAGAAATGACTATTATAAATATCTAGAATACAAACGTTCAATTGAATCCATTTCCGAATTTCTTTATCCCGATGATTCATTTTACGAGGGGAAACTACTTCGCCTTAAGCAACAATATTTTCTTGTTTCAGCTGGGATTCAAAGCATCATTAAAATGTTTAAACACAAATATAACAATGACTTAAAAAAGTTGCCCGATAAAATTACATTACAAATTAATGATACTCATCCAAGCTTAGTCGTCCCAGAGTTAATGAGAATCTTAATTGATGAAGAAGGCTTAGGTTGGGATGAAGCCTGGCAGATTACTACTCAAACAGTCGCATATACAAACCATACAACATTGAGTGAAGCACTTGAGAAGTGGCCCGTTTCTTTAGTTCAACAGCTTATTCCACGAATTTATATGATTATTGAAGAAATTAATGAACGGTTCTGTCAAATGCTATGGTTCGATTTCCCTGAATTACGTGATAAAATTCCGCAAATGGCTATCATTGCCTATGATCAAGTTCATATGGCTCATTTAGCCATCGTTGGGAGTTTCAGTGTTAACGGCGTAGCAAAAATTCATACAGATATTTTAAAAGCAAAAGAAATGAAAGACTTCTATACTGTTTATCCAAATAAATATAATAATAAAACAAATGGAATTACTCATAGGCGTTGGCTCATGAATGCGAATCCAAAATTAGCCGATTTAATTAGTGAAACTATCGGTAATAAGTGGATCAGCCAACCAAAAGAACTAATTGGTTTACTAAAGTATGCTTCTGATCCAGCGTTTCAGCAAAAAGTGAGTATGGTCAAACAAGAGAATAAAAGAACACTCGCCAAATTAATTAAAGAGCAATGTAATATTATAGTTGATGAACAGTCCATTTTCGATGTTCAAATTAAACGACTACATGGATATAAACGCCAACTAATGAATATTTTCCATATTATTCATTTATATAATGTACTAAGAGAAAATCCAAACCTAGATATAACACCGCGTACTTTTATTTTTGGTGCCAAAGCAGCACCTAGTTATTACTTTGCAAAAGAGGTCATCAATCTTATTGTCACAGCGGCCAATCTAATTAATAATGACCCGATTGTTAACAATAAACTAAAAATCGTTTTCCTTGAAAACTACAGTGTTTCTCTTGCTGAACAAATTATTCCAGCAGCCGATGTTAGCCAACAAATTTCAACAGCGAGTAAAGAAGCCTCTGGAACAGGTAATATGAAACTCATGATGAATGGTGCACTAACACTCGGAACGTTAGATGGAGCTAATCTAGAGATTAAAGAAATGGTTGGAGACGATAATATTTTCATATTTGGTTTAACAGCTGAAGAAGTGTTAAATTATTATCAATATGGTGGCTATAATGCTAGATATATCTACAATACTGATCATCGTATTCGAACTATACTCGATCAATTAGTCAATGGATTTTTCAATAAAGATGAATATGAATTTAAGGATATTTATTACAATATACTTTCAAACAACGATGAGTTTTTTGTTTTAAAAGACTTCGATAGTTATATTGAAGCTCAAGAAATGGTCGATCAAAATTATCGAAATCAAAAAAATTGGTTAAAGAAAAGTATTACCAACATTGCTCATTCAGGTAAGTTCTCCAGTGACCGTACGATTTCCGAGTATGCTAGTGAAATATGGCAACTAAGCCCTGTTCAAGTTTAATAGATAAACACCTTACGACAAAAAGGCTTTGAGGTAACCTCAAAGCCTTTTTGTTATTTATCCTATTCCTTATTTATAATTAGATAGTTCCTCTCTAATTTTTAGAGCGATATGTGGGTAATCTGTAAATATTCCTTTAACACCCAATTGGTACGAATATTTCATCATTTCTACATCATTGATCGTATAAGGTCTAACTTGGATGCCAGCTCGAAGTAAGGCCTTCGTTTCTTCGTTTAACATCATAGGATAATAATAGTGAAAACCTTCTGTACCAATCGATCGAATATAGGATAACGGCTGGTACATACTTGATGTAACGATAATTGCCGTTTCAATAGTTGGTCCTTCTTTTAATATGTTTGCTATTAACACATGGTCAAAGGAAGATATTAAAACTTGTGTACTCATTTTATATTGATCGATAAGCATTTTTACTTTTTCCCACAAATCTTCACGGTCACAAGCTACCCCTTTCAACTCTAGATTTACTTTCAATGGGTAGTTCCTCGCCCATATTAAAACTTCCTCTAACGTCGGAACTCGCTCCTTACGATATTCCTCACTAAACCAAGCACCTGCACTATACGTTCGTATTTGTTGAAAAGTATGATCACGAACCAATCCTTGCCCTTCTGTCGTACGATCCAACGCTAAATCGTGAATAATAACTGGTACTTTATCTTTTGTTAACTGTACATCCATTTCAATTGCTTCAATCGGTAGCTTTGCCGCTTCTTTAAATGCGAGCATTGTATTTTCAGGATATAGTGCAGATAATCCTCGATGTGCAATAACCTCAGTATGTATATTATTCATTTTTATCACCTACTCTTTTATTTTAGTGTTACGCATGTATTATTGGTTTGAAGCTGAAGAAAGGATAACAATGTATTATTTTATGTATATTAATTGCAACTAATTTATATATTTAGTTTTCACCTTAAAAAAGGAAAAACCCACATGGTTTTTCCTTTTACTTCTATATTAACATTCTAGGGATAACAAATTTAATTAAGCGGTTACTTCAGTGATTACCTCTTCAACAGGGACATATGCCATATCTAATGCTGTTGCAACTGCTTCATACGTAATCGCACCATTTGCAACATTGACTCCTAGTTTCAGTGGACCATTTTCAGAAAGCGCTTTTTGAACACCTTTGTTTGCGATTTGTAACGCATAAGGAACAGTAACATTTGTCAAAGCAATAGTAGATGTACGTGGAACTGCACCTGGCATATTCGCAACTGCATAATGAACAACGCCATGCTTTACATATGTCGGATTATCATGTGTTGTAATTTGGTCGACGGTTTCGATAATTCCGCCTTGATCAATGGCGACATCGACTACTACTGAACCGGGTGACATCGATTGGATCATTTCCTCGGTAACAAGCTTTGGTGCTTTTGCTCCAGGAATTAGAACAGCTCCAATAATGAGATCGCTTTCCTTTACAGCTTCAGCAATATTAAATGGATTTGAAATTAACGTTTGAATTGAATTTCCGAAAATATCATCAAGCTGTCGTAGTCGCTCAGGATTTAAGTCGATAATCGTTACTTCTGCGCCTAAGCCAATTGCAATTTTCGCTGCATTTGTACCAACCACGCCTCCACCAATAATTGTAACTTTACCTCTTTTCACACCTGGAACACCCGAAAGTAGTATTCCTTTACCACCTTTAGGCTTTTCAAGGAACTGTGCACCAATTTGTGCTGCCATTCGTCCTGCTACTTCACTCATTGGAGTAAGTAATGGTAAAGTACGGTTAACTTCAACTGTCTCATAAGCTATTGCAGTTACTTCATTTTCTACTAAAGCTTTTGCTAAGTTAGGTTCAGCTGCTAAATGTAAGTAAGTAAATAAGATTAGTCCTTTACGAAAGTATTCGTATTCTGATGGTAATGGTTCTTTTACCTTCATCACCATTTCCGCTTGAAGCCAAACTTCTTTGGCAGAAGCAACCATTTGCGCTCCAGCTGCTATATAATCTTCGTTAGTAAACCCGCTTCCCACTCCTGCTTTGTCTTCAATTAATACTTTATGACCTGCATTTGTTAATGTAACAACTCCAGCTGGAGTCAAAGCGACACGGTTTTCATTATTTTTTATCTCTGTAGGAACGCCTATAATCATTGGACATGCCTCCCATAATCTAGATACTTTACTAAATTATATAAGGTATACACGATTTTGGCTTTGTGTATTTTTTAAAAAAAGAGCAAGCTTTTTTGTGTAATTTTACAAAGTTACTTTCCCATCCATTTTCTTATTTTAAATTCTAAATATAAGTCGATCTTTACTTTAGGATCTTTATACTTAATACCCGTTAATTCTACAATTCTTTTCATTCGATAATTTAATGTATTTGGATGAACATGTAATTCCTTCGAAGCTTCATTTACATTACCATCCGTATTCAAAAAAACTTCTAGTGTTTCCAACAAATTGGTTTGGTTTTTCTCATCGTAATCTGTTAAAAACCTAATCGGAAAACAATCCATACTTTCTTCTTCCGTTTTTCTATCAATCAAGATATCAAGATACTTAAACACTCCCAACTCCCAATACCCATTCACTGACGTTAACTCACTAGCATATGTTTCTTTTAAATCCACTACAGTTAAAGCTTCATGATAAGCTTTATCAATACGTTCAATTTTCGTAAACAAATGACTACAACCACCGATCACTTTAATAGGCTTTTTTTCTTTTTCACTAAAAGAATGTACGATGTCTTCAATCAAATGTGGTAGCTTTTGTAACGTAATCTGGGAATGTTTCGGTGAAAGTAATAATGTAAAATCATATTGATCGATATGGTAAAATACCATCTCTATGTCATGATTGGCATGAAGATATGTTATAAATTGTTGTTCTTGTCTAGCTGTTATTCTTGTAGAAAAGCGGAAAATCGCAATCGAAAAACGTTCCGGAATGTCAACTTGAAGTTTGTTAAATCCTGAAATAATATCTTCTTTCTTTTGATTACTTTTGTTAAGTAATCGCCAAAAGAAACGCTGTTGACCTTCTGTTTCTTTTCTTTGTTGGAGACGGTGCTTCAGTAAAAACATTCGAAGAGTTTGAGCCGCTTCCGTAAGAATTTCAAAACCAACAGTATCTAACGTATTTTCCATTTCTATGACCCAAATGTATCCTAATACATCATCTTTTTGGCGAATCGAAATGGCCACTCGATTTCCTAAACCAATATCTTGGATCGCTTTTATCCTTATCGGTTGACTACTTTCATTTAACTTTTGAATAATTCCTTGCTTCCACAAACGTTGAGTTACTTTAAACGGAACTTGCCGACTAATAATGGTCTCTAGTCTAGCGGGGTCTGTATGAATATCATGCTTACTATACGTGATTAATCGATGGGTCTCATCTTCTAGCGTAACAGGGCAATGAAGTAGCTCACTTATTTTATCTACTACTTCTTGTAAATTACTGAATGCTACCTTTAATTCATCTTTTTTTGAGTTATATTCACTCATTTTCTATCCCCTTGTTCGTTCGTCATCTCTACCTCTATTGTACCGAATTATTAATCTACTAACTAGGAGTATGTTGGAAACTTTAGGATCAGAGAACATAAAAAAAACGTTCAGTACAATTCAGAACGTTGGTCCATATTGGGAGTATTGTGGGTGAAAGTGAAACTTCCACCAGTGAGGTTTTCCTCTTCCCCCACTGATGGTTAGTTGAGGCTCACACAGACGTTGCCACAGGACGTGGCTCATTTAATCTTGGTTCAATTAGTTGTTACTAGCAGTTTATCCCCTACTATTTATTCCTTCCACATCATACTTTCAGTCTAAGATTTTGAAAGCAATCCTTTCAAAGCAAATGACACGTTTTGAGGACGTTCTGCTAGCCTTCTCATGAAGTACCCAAACCAATCATTTCCATATGGTACATAGACCCTCATCTTATATCCTTCTTTTGCGATTTGTTCTTGTAATTCCGTTCTAAAACCAAATAGCATTTGAAATTCAAATTGGTCCTTACTAATTTTTTCTTCCTTACAAAAACCTTTCACCTTATCTATAATATGATGATCATGAGTTGCAACCGCTGTATAACTTCCACTTCGTAAATGTTGCTTTATCATCACTAAATAATTGGCGTCAATTTCTTCCTTTTTTTGATAAGCAATCTCTGGTGGTTCTTTATACGCCCCTTTGACAAGACGAAGATTTAAACCTTTTAAGTGTTTTACATCATCTAACGCCCGGTACAAATAAGCTTGAATAGCTGTTCCAACTAAACCAACATATTCATTTCTTAATTTTTCTAACAAGTCAATCGTTTGTTGACAATGAGAATAGTCTTCCATATCAATCCGAACGAAAATACGATGTTTTTTTGCACACGACAATATTTTTTTCATATTTTCATAACATAAACGCGAATCGACATCTAGGCCAAGCTGAGTAAGTTTTAAGGAAAGATTACAATTCACACCCGTTTTGGCTATCGCATTCAATGTACGAATACAATAGTCTGCGGATTGTATAGCCTCTTCTTTTGTTGTGACAAACTCACCTAAATGATCAACTGTACAAACTAACCCTTTTTGATTAAGCTGACGAACGACCTTCATGGCTTGAGAGATCGTTTCACCAGCCACAACTTGAGAAGCTCCTAATTTTAAACCCCATTTTCTTGCGCTTTGATTTAATAGTTGGTTTTTTGATAAGAACAAAAAGAAGTTTCTAAGAATTACATGGACCATATGCAAAACCCCTCACTTCTAATGTTCAGTAATGTCACCTCCCTCATACTTATTGCATAATAATTGTCAATATGTATAATTGGTTAAAATCAAACTGATTTTTACTGCATTTTTATTTTTTTATAAGTTGGCTCATCACAGATAACATATAACTTTGCACCATCTGGTACTTCATCGTGCAGTCGACGAATAATGCTAAAATCATTACCATGAGATAATAAATTAGCCCCCATCTGTCTTAGTGCATCAAACGCATCATTGTATGTTTTCCAATCTTGTTTTTTCTCAATTTCCCATACGTTATCAGCATATTCTCTACTCAATAAATGCATAAATACCTTCGTTGAACCTTTATGTAATGCAGACTTCGCCATTAAATCAGAAAACGCCTCGCTAGATAAAACAAATTCATCTACTCGTGCATGTTTAAAAGTGGGAATGTGACTTTCCCGAACAATTTCAACGATCGTATATATCTCTTTTTTCTTCTCACTAGCTAAATGTTCAATAGAAGAAGCAATTAATAATGACCTTCCATCAACAAATAACGGATCATCGACAGTGTCTGGTGCAAAAATAAGCACCGCATCTGCTTGTGTAATGTTTGCTTTTTCAAGAACTGTAGGGTCAGTAGCATCACCTTGAATATAATGAATTTGTTCTTTTGCATAAGGCGTTACTTGGTGAAGGTCAATAATAAGGACATGAGCTGTTTCTTTGGCTAACAAAAGCTCATCAATTGTTTTTTTCGCCTTTTGGGACCATCCGATGATAACATAATGATCCCTTCCTTTATATCGCAATTTCCCTTCCTCCTTGAGTTTTCGGTAAACACCTACTCCTTCAACCATTTTTCCAATAAAAACTCCAATTAACGTAATACCAAAAAGATACAAAAAAAGGGCAAACCATTTTCCAGCAATTGTTTGCGGTACAAAATCACCATATCCTGTCGTTGTAATCGTCGTCATGACATACCAAAAACCTATAAAAAGCGTAGGAAATGTTTCAGGTTCCAAGTAATGAATGATAAAAGAGCTAACGATAATGAAAAGAGTTGTTCCAATAAGTAAAGTAATATTTTTTACTTTCACTACGATCTTCATTAAGTCGAAGATGAATAACACAACTTCTCACTCCTCAACTTACATAGATGCCAAGCACCTTTAAGATGATCAATGTACTCCCTATAAGTTTTCATTTTGTTGTTTAATTTCTTCTCCTGCAATGCCTTCATTAGCTTCTTCTTGCTCTTTATGTTTATTTACCGAGTCACCAGCATAATATGCATTCGTGTTATTTGGTGCATAGCTACTCATATCAGAACGAATCGTATATTCTTCCTTTTGTGGTGTATTGGTTAAGGTTGGGTTATCTTGAGCATAATTTTTCTTTTTCATCTAAGAGCATCTCCTCTAATTTGTAGTGTAGTAATCACTTTAATGCGATATTACTTAGGGTTTCTAACATAGGAAATAATTATGTATCATCTACTTGATCAATAAGAATGATTGCTGAAACAGACTGTAATATCTTCACCTACGATTAGTATCTTGCAACCTTAATAATTGGACATTTCTCAGAATGGCAACTCCTATAGTCCTTCTATTTAAAAAATCACCAGGTTTGCTACCTAGTGATTTTAGATGTAATGTTAGTCCCCTGCACTATAATGCGACTCATTTCAACAGGCTTATGCTATTTGATTAACATTGGAATGTAGGTGAGATGTTCTAATCAGGTTGAGTCGAGACTCCATCTGATTCCCCAATGTTCCAGTTTGCTGAAACGAGCTCGCTTGATCATCTACATCCTTCTACTCATCGTATTTTTCTTAGTAATAGCGTATACTGAGAAGATGAAATGTTTTCTCGAAAGGGTGTAATATTTGGCTAAGACTCATACATTTACGAAGAAAGAAGAAGTTGTTAATGCGATCACTCATGGAATTGGAGTAGTTCTGAGCATTACTGCGCTTGTTTTCCTAATAATATTTTCTGTGAAACACGGAACCGCTTGGCATACCGTCAGCTTTACAATATATGGTGCCACAATGATCCTACTTTATGTTTCATCAACGCTTGTTCATAGTTTTCCTCCAGGAAAAGTAAAAAACTTATTTGAAATATTTGACCACTCAGCAATTTATTTATTTATCGCTGGCACATACACACCATTTACTTTAGTTGTCTTAAATGGTGCTCTCGGATGGACCTTACTTTCAATTGTTTGGGGGATTGCTATCATTGGGGTGGTTTTTAAATCATTTTTCACGAAACGCTTTTTATATTTATCGACGATCCTGTATATTGCCATGGGTTGGATAATCGTTATTGCGTGGAAACCACTTGTAGATACACTTCCATTTGAAGGAATGGTGTTGTTAGTATTAGGCGGTATTTTTTATACTGTAGGCACTATTTTTTATGTGTGGCGAGGCTTTCAATTTCACCATGCAGTTTGGCATTTATTCGTATTAGCAGGCACGGTTGCTCATTTTTTTGCAGTCATTAAATATGTCCTACCCATAAGTATATAAAACTTAGAAGAGGTTGATGAAGTCAACCTCTTTTTTATGTGGACGAAATACATTTCTTCCAATCAAGTCACTCCTTGCTAGCCATCCATGCGCGATTTTAATTAGGCTAATTAGAGTTCCAACTTAATTGTTAACTTTACTATTTTTCCCTCTCATGAAAAAACTGCTGCTTGCTCATAATAGCTTTGTACCAAAAAGAAGGAGGGGATTAAATGGGAATTTTAAGTGGAAATCAAAAAAATGAACCTTTACATTATGGAGAAATATCTAGCTTATGGGCTTATTTATCAGGAGTAAATGCTCACATAGCAGAATATCAAACACTTTTTAACCATACGGGTGATGATGATCTTCGGAAGTTTATTGAAGATAAAATTAACAATGCCATGAAGCCTCAAGCCCAAGAAATTGAAACGATATTAAAAGAGAATGGAATCGCTATTCCTCCAGCTCCGCCTGAGCGAGCAAATGCAAATATTGAAGAAATCCCTGCAGGTGCAAGATTTAATGATCCTGAAATTGCTAATGCAATTAGTATGAATATTGCTACAGGTCTCGTTTCTTTAAGTCAGATTATGGGGCAAAGTACACGAGAAGACATTGCTATGATGGCAGGCAAATTCCACGTTGAAAAAGCTCAATATGGCTTACGCCTTTTGAAAATGCAAAAGGAAAAAGGTTGGTTAATTGTACCACCTTTACACACGAAAATACCTGAGCTTGTTTAACTAAAAATACCCTCTAGTGCAAATGATTTTGACACTAGAGGGTATTCATTATTTTCATTTACCGACTTTATTCACTATTTGCTTTAGTACAATCGATTGCAACGAAAAAGAAGCTACATTATCGGCAGCTCCTTTTAATATCTATTAATGCTGTATTCCTTTACTCATTTCCTCGAACACCTCATCAAGCGATGAAAAACCTCTCAAATCGCCTTCATCTGTTTCAATTACCCACTCTTTTTTTTCTGGTCTCAAAAGCCCTTCCTCATTTCTTACATATGGAGTATGCGTCATAAAAACTGCGCCAGCTTTTCTTATGGTATATCCAATAAAATAATGATTTCCTTCGCCTTGTTCTTCAAATACTCCAATATCATCGACATTGTACTTTTCCATAATTGTTCGTAACGAATGGTTCATTTCGTCTAATATTTCTTCTCGAGATAAATACTCCATCGCTAAACTCCTTTATCGTATCATTTTTATCTTTAATATGTTTCCACCTTCGTCATTTTATTATTTAGCTTCTTTCTTTAAGGGTGTGGCTATTTACTTTTGAGACCATTAGACTCTAATCGTTAGCCAAACGGGTAAAATTATTAGTGGAATACTTAATAAAATTAAGAAAATGATAAACCCTTTTTCTTTTTTGTTTTGTAAAAGAGAATGTGCATACATTAATGTATAATAAGCACAAAAAAAAGAAATTGGTATCATGATCCACTCCATCGTATCAGTCCTTAATTAGTTCTATATTTGGTGGGCGTAATTGCTTACCGTATTCTGTAACCTCTACGTTTACCTTCAAATTCACTTGTGCATCAGGGTACTTTTTCATCCAATCGTACTCCCAGTATTCTTGCAGAGTAAGAAAGTTTTTTCTTGCCATAAGTCCCCAACGGAAGGGATCTCCTTGAAATTGTTGTTGTGTCTTTCTTATAAAATTCCCAGCTACTTCTTTATACTTTTCTTCTATATGACGCTTTAGCTGAGCTTGTTTTTCTAAATCTTCTATATAATCAATATGACTTGTGATTGCCAAAATTTCGAGCATTACAGGTACTTCTACATCAATGATCGGATAGTCTTGATTGGTATTTACATTCACCCTCGTCCTTTTTTCATTTAATACTCTAGCCGTTATATGTTTCCCTTTGGCTATTGGATCTTCATAAGTTACGATCATTTGACTCGCTTCAATATGTGGCCGCAGTAATAGCGCCATTCGAGTTTCTTCTCCATCCATTGTTCCAATCATCGTTCCTTCTTTTATCACTGCAGATCCTATCGTTTGAACTGGATTTCCACCTTCTTTTTCAATCTCACCTGCAACATATCGATCTTCCATTCCTTCTTTTTCCGTAGTTACTTCTTCGGTTGTACTATACGTTGCTAAAAACACACCCGTATCTTCTTCTAATGTATGTAAAAATTCTTGTAAGGTCGAATCGGGGATTAACCCTGTTTCTTCCCAGCGATCCTTCATCAACTCAAAAAACTTATGTGGTCTCGTTTCTAGTGTTGGTTTGTTATTCCGCAAATAATCGGCTGCTTTTTCACGACACACAATGAAAGTAAGTCTACGGTCAAATTCACGTTCTCTTACAGCAGGTTTAATATAATCGATAAACCGCTCTTCTCTTGCTATATCCTCACTAACAATGAGTACTTTCATATGCGTAAAAACAACCTCCCTAGATACAAAGGATACGAGCATATCTCTAGCCGAAAGAAAATCTGGAGCATTTATAGTGATAATATCTGAAGCAGCCTCGTCTGTCCCTCCTTTGGGCTCCCCTGCTTCAGGGTTTGCGATTTGGTACGTGATACTCATGCCATACCCTTCGCTTTGATCTATGCCTATTGCAATAACATATGCTAATTCTTCTAAATCATGGCGATCCCAACACCCCATTAAAGTAATGCAGCTTAAGACTATGAAGAAAAATACGACCCACTTAGCCATTGACTCGCTCCTTCACTTTTATAATCAACCACAATATTAAAGGGAGTACGGTTACAAAGTACCAACTCGTTTGAATGAAGATATCGCGCATTAAAACATTCGTTTCTGTTTGATTTTCAGGAAATAACCCAATTAACAGCGTAATACAAGCTAATGGTAGTAATAGCGGTTTAAACTCATTTACTTGAAACATAGATTGTATAATGAAAACGGAAAACAGAAGGTAAATAGCAAACCGAACGACTGAGGCCATTATCCAAAAAGATAAATAAAACCCTTCATAGCTCTCGACAATCGTACCTAATTCCAACATCTTTGTTAATTGTTGAAATGGAAAAGCGATGTGTTTGACTTGAGGGTAGTCAAACAACATTACAAAGTATGCCATTGTAATTGTCATCTCTGCTACGATAAATCCAAGAGCGATTAAAGTACCTGTCTTATAACTTTTATGATCTCGAACAAAAGGAAAAAATAAAGCAAATAGAATAAACTCAAAAAAAATCGTATGAAAAGACAGCGACTTTTGTACTAAAACGTCTAAACCTGGGCCTGCTATCGGAAAAAGATAATCAAAACGAATTTCAAATAGAATAAACAAAAACAAGAATAACAAAACACCTTTTAAATAAGGAAGAACAATCCAAGCGGTTCTTGCAACTGCTTCTAAACCAAGCCTTGCAATCGCAAAACTTCCCCCCATTAACAAAATGAAAATAATAACAACCGGTGTTGTCGGAAAAAACATCGTACTAATAATGTTTACGGTTGTTCGTTGGTTTAGTGCATTTGCAAAAATGATGGCTAAAAGGATAATCAAACAGAATATAAATCCTATGTATTTACCCGTTACATTAAAAATAAGGTCAACTAAATTTTTATCTTCGTATTTCTTCAAAAGCGATAAAATAATCAAAGTAGGTAATAAAATAAATACACCAGCTAAAATAGGGATAACCCATGTCGCATTTTTTCCAGCTTCTAAAAGGAGCATAGGTGTTCCGTCCGATAATTTAATGCCCACCGTTATGGCAAGTATGGCAAACAATTCTCTCGTTCCTACTTTTCCATCAGCTGGTTGTAGCATGTTATCTCCCCCTTGGTTCACTTCCTCTAACTTTTTCTTTTGGAAATACATAAAAAGGTCGTAACCATAATTTCCACACAGGTGGACGAACGAGCATATCTTTAGAAGAACGCGTATGTGGTGCCATTGGTGAAAAAAATGGAACTCCAAACGACTTAGCGTGATTTGCGTACGTAATGGCAAAGACTAAAAAAATACTAATGCCAAAAAAGCCCAGTGTTGCTGCAAAAAATAAACAAATAAAACGAGAGATTCGGACCGTAAAGTTCATACTCATATCAGGAATCGCAAAAGAGGCTAAACCAGTAATAGCGACGATAATAACAAGGATCGGACTAATAATGCCGGCTTCTACCGCTGCTTGTCCTAATATTAATGCACCCACAATCCCAATTGTTGGCCCTATTGGTGTTGGTATACGAACCCCTGCTTCTCGAATTAACTCAAAGGAAAGTTCCATCATAATTACTTCTACAATTGCAGGAAACGGTACTCGTTCTCTCGTTGCCGATATGGCTAACAATAAATCAGTTGGAAACATTTCAATATGAAAATTTGAAATCGCTATATAAAGCGAAGGTGTCAGTAAAGCAATAAAAAATGAAAGCAAGCGAATTATTCGAATAAAATTACCAAAAGCCCAACGGTGGTAATAATCTTCGGCTGTATGAAAGAGTCCCCAAAATGTAATCGGTACAACTAAACATGCTGGAGAATTATCCATTAATATCACGATATGTCCTTCATTCAAAAAAGCAGTTCCTCGGTCTGGCCGCTCTGTATATAAAGTGGTCGGCAGTAGAGAATATGGGCGCTCCTCAATATATTGTTCAAGTATAGCTAATCCTTGAACAGCATCAACTTCAATTTGTTCTATTCGATCACGAACATTCTCTAACAATTCTTCATTGACGAGAGATTTAATATACATAACGGATACTCTACTAATAGCCTTCTTCCCTACCGTTATTTCTTCTGTCACAAGGTCTTCACTTTTCAACTGCTTTCTAATAAGAGAGCGGTTAACAGAAGCTGATTCTGTAAAACCTTCCATCGGCCCTTTAATAACATTTTCCGTTTGTGGATGTTCAATCCCTCGATGTTCAAATGAAGTAGTCGCAATCGCAATTCCACAATTCATATCCTCAACGAACATCAATGTTTGGCCATTAATTAATACCTCTACTAACTCTTTTGGCTCTGTAACCATTTGAGCTTCTTTTACAGATAATACATTTTTTATTAAATACTGATGGAGATCTTCCCCTTCATACCTTTCTTTATCCATTTGTTGCAAAGCTTTAATGATGTATTGTTGTACTTCATCGTAGTTCACCATTCCATTAACAAAAAACAACGTTGCGGTTTTATTTATTCCTTTTAAACTAACATTTCGAGAGATCAAATCTTTATTCTTAGGATAAGTAAAAACGTCTTTAATATAATCAGCGGCTTCAGCATAGAAATTTTCTTCTTTAAAATGGTTATTTGGATCTTGTCTTGGTCGAATAATCTTTCTCTTCACGAGAAATACCTCCAGTGTAACGCTATATTTAGTAATATTTCCAAAAGGAGGATTATCATGTATTCTTATGTTTAGGTCATAGTTACTTTGCAACTGTAAATTATTTTTTTTACGGACCGCGAAGCCTAATCTCAAAGAAAAAATCACTTTTTGAAACTTTGAAGAATTTGGGTTCCCTTATGTTCTGAATTTTATTATTAAATGTCCTAACCTAAACAACACTAATAGAACTGAATTCCGTTAGCCTCCTAAACTCAAAGCTTATTAACAAAATAGAAGCTCTCTATTGCACTTCAGCTAACAATATCCTTTATAAAAATTGAAAAACACGATATCGCCATGAAAATACACTGGAGAAATCGTGTTTTTTATATTTTATTCACTTACTTGGTACTAGAACATTAAGAATTTCTGAGAATGATCGGATGTAATCATCGGCTAATTGAACCCACTTTTGTTCACTAGGTGACAAGTGATCTTTTACAAAATAAGCATGATCTTGTAGGATCTCTAACCAAAAGAGATGGACTTCTTAAACACAAAACTCGGTTTATCGTATCCCATCTTTTCTTCATAAAACCGATGTGCATCTGTACGTTGTATACCTGATGAAAGTGCAATATTTGAGCAATTCTTTTCTATTGCCCACCTTTCAACAAATTCAAGAAGTATTTTACCGTATCCTTTCGACCTTTCAGTAGCTGTAGACACTAAATCATTGACCCACACATGCTTTCCAGAGTAAAGGTTCGTTAAGACAATAAATCCTGTTACAGCAACAATTTTTTCTGAATCACATAAAGCATATAGCTTGTATCCTTGTGATTGCATTTCTTCCCGCAACTGGAGAAATTCCACTTCACTTAATTCCGTACGTAGTTCTTTCATAATTTCGAAAGCTTCTCTCCATTCATTTTCTGTTGTCAACTCTCTAATCACCGTATCAATCAAGTTTTATTCCCCCTTCATTATTTAAGCGTCCCAACGTGAACTCCCCCCACTTATCATCCTTACGGGTTGCTTAAAGAGCGAGATTTCTTTCGGAAAAGCGTTAAATAAACGTAAATTCCGTATCCTCTTTCATTGATAAGATAAACTCTTTTAATAAACCTTTGGTTGCCTCTAAATCAGCCATATCAATGACTTCTACAGGAGAATGAGCATAACGAGATGGAATAGACAACACACCTGTTGGTATTCCTTTATTCGCTAAACTAACAGCTCCACCATCGGTTCCGATTCCTGGAAACACTTCATATTGAAAATTAATGCTTGTTCTTTTTGCTAGTTCAAGTAATTTTTCTTTTACCATTGGATGAGAAATTAAACTAAAATCAATCACCTTTACCCCTGTACCTCGTCCTAAATGTAGTGTTTGATCCATTGTATCCTCTGGAGTATCGCTGACCGCCGTAGTATCAATCGCTATAGCTACGTCCGCTTCTACATTTCTTGCAGCTACTTGTGCACCACGAAGACCGACCTCCTCTTGGACAGTAAAAATTGCAATTACCTCTCCAGCAAAATGAACTCCTTGAAGGTCTCGTAATGTTTGAATAATTACCGCACAACCTGCTCGATCATCAAACCCTTTACCTACTACCCTTCCTGTTTGTTCGTTTCCTAAAAAGTCCATCGATGGCCACCAAGTAATGAGGTTGCCAATCTCAACTCCCAATGCCACTGCGTTTTCTTTTGATGTTGCACCGATATCTATGTATAACTGCCTATGGTTACGTACTTTGTTAGGATCATCAAATTTAGCAAAATGAGCTGAAATCGTACCGATAACCCCTGCTAATAGCCCTGTCTTTGTTCGAACTTGAACTTTTTGTGCAAGCAATATTCGATCATCATGCCCCCCTAGCTTTTCAAACCGAATTAACCCATTATTTTCAATTTTTTTTACGATAAAACCGATCTCATCCATATGAGCAGTTATAATGGTTTTAGGTCCAGGAGATGTGCCTTTTTTATGAGCAATGACATTTCCTAAACTATCAACCGTTAGTTCGTCTACCAATCCTTCAATCGTATGTTTTATCCAACTTGTTACTGGTTGCTCGTACCCACAAGGACCGTGTAATGATGTTAATGTTTTTAATAGTTCGTACATATCAAACCCTCACTTCAAAAATATTATTTAGCAAATCGAACAAAGTTAAATTATATCATAATGTCTATTTCATTTTTCTGAATAATGTGTATAATATAATTTACATAATGGTTGTTATATTATACTCTTCTAGGTTGGTGTTAAATATGAAAGGTATTTTGATCGGAATATTGGCGGCTTTCTTTTTCTCTTTCACTTTTATTTTTAATCGCTCAATGGAACTTACGGGTGGGAGTTGGCTTTGGAGTGCGTCATTACGTTTTCTCTTCATGATTCCGTTCTTTTTATTGATCGTCTTTTTTAGAAACAATTTAAAAGAATTATTTTTAGAAATGAAACAAAATTTAGGTGCTTGGGTGTTGTGGAGTTTTGTAGGTTTTGTCCTCTTTTATGCACCTATTACATTTGCAGCAGCTTATGGTCCTAGTTGGCTTACTGCAGGAACTTGGCAATTTACGATTATCTCAGGGTTGCTTCTAACTCCTTTGTTTTCTACAATGGTTCAAACAGATAACGGACTAAGAAAAGTAAGGAATACTATCCCAAAAAAGGCCCTTATAATCTCTTCGATTATATTTATAGGTATATTATTCATTCAAAGCACACAGTTTCAACATTCTAACTTACACGTTTTTTTATTAGGATTTCTCCCTGTTATTATTTCAACCTTCGCTTATCCATTAGGTAACCGAAAAATGATGGAATTGTGCGATGGACGATTAGACACATTTCAACGAATACTTGGTATGACGATCGCAAGTACACCTTTCTGGATACTAATGGCTGGTTATGGCTTAGTTACGGTTGGACCTCCTAGTGTAATTCAAGTACAACAAACGTTACTTGTGGCCATTTGTTCTGGTGTAATAGCAACGTCATTATTTTTTTATGCAACTGAGTTAACGAGGCATTCACCAGAGAAATTAGGTGCTGTTGAAGCAACCCAATCTACTCAAATTGTTTTTGTTATGTTAGGAGACGTTTTATGGTTAGCTTCTCCCCTTCCAAACTCGATTGCTTTAGTAGGTGTATTTATTATTATGCTTGGTATACTATCACATAGTCTATTATCAAATATACCGTATCAAAAATTTAAAAAAGCTGTTTAAAACAAACTTCCCTACTAAAACAGGCCTCTCTCCTAATACACTTAGATATAGTGAACCTTCCATCAGTGAGGGGGGTTCCTCTTGGGCGACTGATGGTTAGTTGAGGCCACATGGTGTGGGTCACACATACGTTGCCACAGGATGTGGCGCATTTAGTCTGTGTTCATTTAGTTGTTACTGGCAGTTTATCCACATATCCTTCTTTAATTACTCGAAGTCTTGAAGTGAGGGTATTACTGCCAGTTGTTGCGGGGTAAAGGGAGGGACCTGTTTATGTTTACACCTTTAAAACAGCTTGTGACATTACCTTTCCAATTAGTAAGTTTAGCCTCAAACCAACTCCAAAAGTACAAATATCAATCCAACACCTCTTTCGTTTGGAAGGAAATTGAAATACCTACCACTACTACCGAAACCTTAAAACAGATGTTACAGGAACACTCTTCTTCCATTCTCAAACCTACTATTTTTACTAAAGAACGTCTTATCATAAAAAAAATTCAACAAAGAACAAAACAATTCAATCAAAACAATATCACGCGTACCAAAGCCTACCTGAACTTTTACAAGGACCATCCTGAGGTCCATTGGGCTTTTCTTGCACATCTCGTATCTCGTAATGGTGGCTGGAATATGACCGATTTGAAAGGAAACTTATTAAGCAATTTGCTGTCTAATCAACAGCAAAACGATTATTGTATGTTCTTAGAAACAGCTAATGCACTTATTTTTCATGATGCTTATCCACAACTTTTATTATATGAAGAAAGTAAACGGCAGAACAAAAGTTTATTTCACTTATTACACCATTTCAATATTTCATCATTCATGTACCCAGTATGGGAGCTTTTCTTCAACGAGAAAAACTCGCAGTTCCTTACTATCGCTCTAATTATTAATGAACAACATTACATTGAAAAACGTGTGATACAAAACCACTACTTTCAGGAGACAGTCCTTCACTCTTTTTTATTTCAAGCTCAAGAACTATTACAGTTTACTCAAGTCCAACTACCTTACATTTACCAAAATCAGAAAGTAAGATTAGCAGGGGTTGCCGTGCAAAATTTTTCCTCAATTAACGAAAGAATTGACATCGGAAAACGACTTTACTCGATTTTATTTGGAATCGAACCACTTATTAAAGACATATCAAAATTTGCTCTCACTACCAATCATACTGGATCAAGAAGCGATTATTGGAAGCATATTTTCTCAATAAAAAATAGCCCTAAAATACCGATTTCTACCAAAAATATTTGTAATAGCAAAAACCCTTTTATTTATAGCCCACCTTTAGTAAACGTTTGGGATAACGTTCCTCATTCTTTTTCAGACTTGAGCGATTGGTATAAGGGGCCAAATGTTTTAAACAATTTTTCAACCATACGTACACCAAAAGAATTTGACATTACACATACTTATTGTTTAAAGCTTCAAAAAACACTATTCGCATCTTCCATTCTATAAGTGAAACCTCCACCTGTGAGGGTTAGTTACAGCCCACACGATATGGGGTCACACAGATGGGGTCACAGGACTTGGCGCTGTCTGTGTTCATTTAGTGGTTACTGGCCGTTGATCCTCAACTTAAGCTTCTTTGATTTCTCTATAGTGGGGGTCTTAACATCTGTTAAACAGGATAAAAATAAAAAAAATAGACAAGTTCCCCCCTCTATCATGCATATAGTGTATTAAGCATATTTTTAAGGGGGCAAATTTCATGTTAATCGTTATTAAAAAGAAGTGGTTTTTTCTCGCCATTGCAGTACTATTCATTGGATTTAGTTGGTATATTTTCAACGCAAGAGCGGTAACTGAAGCAGGATCACAGTCAGTCGAAGAGGGATTTGAAATTCATATGGTGACTAGCGAATTAAAGTCAAAAACAGATGATGGCAGAGAAATTGAATCTTACCGGTGGGACCCAGGTACAATTTATTTACCTAAGGACAAAAATGTAAAGTTGACTATTTATGGGGTTAATGGAAAAGAGCATCCTTTTATTATTGAAGGTACTGACATCAAAGGAACTGTAAAAAAAGGTGAGGAAACCGTACTTAATCTTCATTTTACTGAAAAAGGGATTTATCGTCTCATCTGTACGACCCATTCCCATATTGATCATAATGGACCTATGATCGCTTATATTATTGTCGACTAAAATTTAAATCCCACTCATTGGCTGACTCATACTAGTCGAGCTTGTCCGTTTCATGCAAGAGCTATGATACTGAGTCAGCCTTTCTTTTGCTTGATCGTTTAGAAGATTTTATTTTCAATATATATAAGAATATAATTCTTCTACATTTTGATCATTACCGTAATGGGTTATAAAATATAATATGCCGTCTGCTGCATTTCCGTTGAGATAATAATCTAAATCATGCATAATTCGATGAGCTAAAATAACACCTTCAACGTCATGGTCATTTATTGCTTTTTCTATACAAGCGACAACGTTCATAATATCCTGTTCTAAACTAGATTCAGAAACGTTTTCTAATATAGAATTTGTTTTTGCTAAAAGAGATTTTAATTCTTCTTGTCTATTTGTCCATGAAAAGTTTTGATGCCCTTGCCATCCTACAGCTACATTGAGCGTTTTATGAGAGCTAGAAATCACTTGTTTTACTTCTTCTATTTCACTAACGTCTATATTTTCGTTTTTTTCTTCTTCATTTGATACCTCTTCAACTCCTTCAATGGATGGTATAATTTCTTCACTTTCTTCATTTACCTGTACGGTACTATCTTTACTTTGTTGATAAATAACCCCTGTTAGGGCTCCAATGAAAATTAGTAGAACTACAGCAATGCCCCCATAACCCAAGGTTTTTCTAGTCATGAAACCCCTCCTAATAGAATACTTACTTTCCACTATAAGGGAATATAGAATTAGTAACAAGAAAAGAAAATCGTAGTTTACTGGTCATTTCTAACAATATGTCACAAAGTTTCCTTTATTTATTTTTGTTATGACAAATCTTATAACTTTTTTCATTATAATTATTGCTTTTATGCTATTATTTTCTAAAAAGTGTCGAAAAATTTCACCAAATCACCTCCCTTCTTTTTACATTTTTTGTTATTATTTTTATTTATAATTTTTATAACTTTTAAATCTATTAAGAGTTGATGTAAAATCAAAGATAACCATAAAGAAGTCGAATATTCACTTGAAAAGGAGTTTATGGTAACCGAATAATAAGACCATGCATGCCTTGCACTAGCTAATCCTGGTGCAAGGCATCTGTTTCGTATTACAATGAGAGATATATTGTGTTACTTTTTCTCTTATTATGTTTTTAAACCTAGTATTCCTCTTAATTTTACAATAATAGTACTTTTAATTCATTGACTACAACAAAATTAAGGTGTTATATTCAATTTGTGGAATAATTCCAAAAAAACAGATCAAAAGGGCTGATAGAAATGGATGATAATAATCAAGACATCTTAGAATATCTTTCTTCAGCAGATGATATTAAACAAACGATAATTAGTTTAAATCCTGCCACTGCTCTAGCACGAACAGCACTAGAATATGTCATAAACAATAATATGACTGATGTACTAGACCACTTAATAGAGAATTTATCAGCTTCTGAAAATGAAGAAAGTCAGATCTGGGCAGAAGTTTATCGAATTGATCGCGAAGTCGTAAAAGGTCAGTTAAGTTTAATAGAGGCAACTAGTACATTAACATACATACAAACGAACTCCAAAGAAATCAATGCTTTGAGAAAAGTCCTTCAATTATATAATTACTATGACTTAAAAAGTTTCGAAATGATTTCTAGTATGAGTGAGTTAGTACGTGCCGAAATTGAGCATTTAGAAGATGGCTATATGAAAAATTCTTTACTAACAAGATTTGGGTTAATTATGCAGTCAGTTTATGTACACTTAAATCAGTTAGAATTATCAAGAAACTACGGAAACTTTATTTGCAAAAATGAAGTTAATGAACTTGCTATAGGAATAGCTTTTAAGAATTTAGGCAACTCTTTTATTCAATCTAATTTAGATTTTGCTGTTGCCGCTTTTAACAAATCAAAAGAAGTATTTAAAAAATTAGGCCACCATGTTGAACTAACCAATGCACAGAGTAGCCTTAATTTTGCCTATTGTTTCTGGAACAGACCTGAAAAGTATAGTAGAACATCACCTTACAGCGCTCTTGAAGAAAAACAGGGATACGCTTTTTACTTAATCAAAACTAAGAACTTTGAAGAAGCAAAAAAGCTCTTAGATGAAGTAAAACCAAAAATTACAAATAATTTCCAACTAGGCTTCCATTACTATTACAGAGGAATATTAGAAAATAATGAAGATCGATTTTATGAGTCAGTTACACACTTTAAAAAAGCAGGTGATTACTACTATAGAAATTTACCTCTAATCGAGTTAAAAAAACTCGGGGTAAATAACGCAGTACTCGATGCTTTGCGTGTATAACTATAAATATTTCAAAGATAAGGAGAAATTATTGATGAAAAAGTTTCTTTGTGGATTGTTATTAATCTCTGCTTTAGTAATTAGTTCACCATTTGCAGAAACAGCTGACCCTAATGGGAGTCCAAGAATTCAAAGCACACCAATCGAATTAGCTGATCCTAATGGAAGTCCAAGAATTCAAAGTGGAGACCTAATATAAAAAACAGTGGGAAAATCCCACTGTTTTTTATTTTACCTTAAACATATGCATTGAAATTATCGTATAACAATTAAAGAACTTCACAGACTACGCACCGAGTTACTTTAACTCGAAACGTTTCAATCTTATTCTTTGACCTCATACAAATGTTCAGATAACGTTTTTTTAATTTCATTAGGTATGGGTTCTGGTTTTTGCGTTTCAAAGTTAAAATTCACATACGTAGAGTTCCCTTTTGCACAAACTATCCCATCTTGATGAATCTCTTCGTACACTTCAAAACTTGAATTTCCAACTCTTGCAATCCACGTATGAACAGTCACTGGACGTCCGTAGTAAATTTGACTTACATAATCAACATTCATTTTTATGATGACACATCGCCAATTCGAAAACGATAAATCAGGTGTAAACAAGCGAAAGATCTCATCTCTTCCTGACTCAAACCAAATAGGTATTGTTGTATTATTAATATGGCCCGCGCCGTCTGTTTCTGAGACGCGTGGTTCTATAATTTTATGAAACATTTAAAACACCTCGTCCGTCTAATCTCTTTTACCCTATAACGTTTTTCCCTCATAGGCTGAAGAATAAATTTGATAAATATCTTCCCACTGTAACTCAACTGGACTTCGTGCTAGCAGTCTTGTTTGTTTTACTGCATCATCGGATAACATTTTAATATGTTGTTTTTCAATACCATAATCTTTCAAACTCGTTGGTAAATTGAGATTTTGGTTGAGCTTGAAAAGAGTATTGACACAGTCCTTAGACATTTGCTCAACGCTTCCTATTTGTTGAACTTGTTGATTTAATTTTAAATTAACTTCGGCTAACTTATCTTGGCATCCACCCCGAATGTAATCCATAACATAAGGAAGTAGGACAGCATTTGACTCACCATGCGGTAACTTAAACCTATTGCCTAGAGGATACGCAAGTGCGTGAACACCACCAACTCCAGCATTATAGAAGGCCAGTCCTGCCATATAACTTGCCGTACTCATTTGTTCTCTAGCTTCTTCATTATTCCCGTTTGAATAAGCAATTTCCAATGACTTTCCTACGAGTTCAATTGCCTTTACTGCGATACCATCAGTTACATCGTTTGCATTCACTGAAATATAAGCTTCAATTGCATGAGTTAAAGCATCAATACCAGTAGCTGCGGTTATTCTTGGAGGTACTGACATCGTCAACAATGGATCAACAATAGCAATATCAGATAACAAGTACGGATGTGTTACGACATCTTTTGTGCCATCTAAAGAGAGAACAGCAATATCTGTCACTTCTGAACCTGTTCCAGAAGTCGTTGGAATCATAATCTTCGGCAAACCCTTCTGCATGATCTGTTTTGACCCCGTTAAATTTAAGTAATCCTTCACATCACCGTCATTTTTTGCAAGGACTGCACCTAATTTTGCTAAATCGAGAGCGCTTCCACCACCAACACCAATAACCAAATCAAACTTTCCATTTCTTATATGTTGAACTAGTTTCTCAGCCGTATGGAGGGGTGGTTCTGGAACAACATCCGTATAAAGTTCAATCGAGTAGGCAGACATAATCGATTTTAATGCTTTTGAACAAATTCCAAGGTCGACTAGGTTCTTTTCCGTAATTACAATAATTCTACTAACTTTAAGTTTCTTTACCTCATTATAAAGATTATCAATAGCTCCTAAACCGACATAGCTAAGTTCAGGAAAAATTAGCTTTGATTGCATCCGTTCGTTCCTCCTAACCTACTCTAAAATAGTAAGTAATACACTCATTCTCGCTTCCATTTTAAAAATCCTCCTTAACCTATAAAAAACTTCTTTCATTTCATGATTAAAAATACGTCCGTCACCTACCAAAATTATGGATTTACAAAACAGCAAAAAAACATCCGTTATCGCATTGAAGCTAATAATTGATGTTTTTTATACATTTCACTACGTATGGAGAAACAAAACTACGACAACTATGTTCAGTTATGATTGAATAAATAAAAAGCTATCTCATATAATCACTAAGTGCATCTTTTGAGACTGTCTTATTGGGAGTATTCATTGGTTTTCTATTTTGTATTCCCTTTTATATTCACAGTAGAGC
Source organism: Alkalihalobacterium alkalinitrilicum (assembly GCF_002019605.1). Classification (NCBI taxonomy): domain Bacteria; kingdom Bacillati; phylum Bacillota; class Bacilli; order Caryophanales; family Bacillaceae; genus Alkalihalobacterium; species Alkalihalobacterium alkalinitrilicum. The sequence goes on from NZ_KV917368.1 coordinate 2,976,953, forward strand.
AAGTACCATTGCAACCCCCGTGTTCTTTCAAGAGCTAGATTTGCATAGTGAGTTGCGGCAGGTTGATCGCCCTTCTTATTTTGTAATTCAGCTTGCAACGAATATTTTACCCAACCTTCTTTTAACTTGTCGATTTCGATAGCAGCTTTTTCTAACGAACCTGTTTCCATTTCAACACCTATTTTATAATACTCTTTTATTTTTTCAGGTTTTATTCCTTCAAGAGATTCTTTTGCAGCTATGTAATTCTGATTATAAAAATGCAGGATAGTCTGATACAGTGCACGATGATGCTCTGCCTTATTTTTTTCTAGCAATTCAGTAATCGTATCCTTTACATCTTCGTCAAGCTTGTTTGCTAACGCAAAAAATAAATAAACTTGAGGATTTTGTTTGTTTTTTAATATAAACCTCTCAACCCTTTTTTCATTTTTAGATACATAGGCTGGTAAAAGATGCGGAATATATAATACTATAAACAATATAACTAGTATAATGATGAAATAGATAATGATAGGGTTTAATCGTAAAGCTGATAGTAAAACGGTTAGAATTATTCCTAAAACAAATGCAATGATAATTTTTTTAATCATGCAAATTTCCTCTTCCACTTTTAATAGTCTAATACCTGATTATCAATTGGTCCCATGGTCACCTAATTTATTTTCTCTTTGTTTTGAAAAAAGACTGCCTCATTTTTACTGAGTCAGCCTCTTTTTCCTGTATCTAAAATAAGTTGAGATACTTTATTATGCTTTAATTTTATTTAATGTTGTCGTAAGAATTGGCACGATTTGTTTTTTACGTGAGACTACACCTTTTAACGTTGCTGTATTATTCGTTAATTTAACGTTGAAGGCTTGCTCTACAGCATCTGTAGCTTCACCAATTGCTACACCGACCGAGTCGTTATTTAAAATATCTGTTACGACAAACAGGAATAAATCTAACTTTTTGTCAGCTACTACTTGTTTCAAAGCTGCTTCTAGTTCATCTTGGCGAGCTAGTACGTCATTCGTATCGACTACATTGACTTGAGCTATTTCAACTTTCTTAGAGCCCATATCGAACTCTTTTGCATCTAAAGAAATCAGTTCAGCGATTGTTTTTCCACTTAAATCTGCACCCGCTTTTAACATCTCTAAACCGTAACTTTCTAATTCCACCCCAGCAATTGTAGCTAATTCACGTGCTGCAGCAACATCTTGCTCTGTGCATGTCGGTGATTTTAACAATAGCGTGTCTGAAATAATTGCAGACAACATTAATCCAGCCATTTCTTTCGTTACTTCTACTCCGTGTTCTTTATGTAATTTATTTAAAATTGTTGTTGTACATCCAACTGGCTCTGCACGATAATACAAAGGATCACTTGTTTCAAAATTAGCAATTCGATGATGATCAATAACTTCTAATACTCGTACTTCATTAATATCATCTGCACTTTGTTGACGCTCATTATGATCCACTAAGATAACACTTTCTACCTCTTTTGAAACATTTTCGACTAAACGAGGGACCGCTACTTGAAAATGGTCTAACACATATTGTGTTTCACCATTCAGTTGACCTAAACGAATAGGCTCAGCGTTCATTCCAAGTTTATTTTTTAAATTAGCGTAAACAATAGCAGAACAAATCGAATCAGTATCTGGATTCTTATGTCCCAAAACAAAAACTTTCTCCATTTTTACTCCTCCTAGCCGTTAGTAGAAATTGATGGAAATCAACTTTAATATATATCTTTATGATTACCCAAATTATAGTTTATCATATACTTGCTATCTTTCACTCACAAATTTTAAATAAACATATATGGGTTTTACCATTTTTTTATACTTGCCTCCATTTTAATAATTACAATAGTCCCCTTGTCGTTTTTTAGAGGAACATGAAGAATTCCGTCTTATTTTGTAGTATTTTTATATGATCAAAAGATAATTCTATGTTCTTCTTCATAATAGGTCAATTTACCACGATATCCATGAGTATCGTTTTTTTATAATTTACTAGCTTGTGATTAAATAGTATAAGGTATGGATTTTTTCCTTATCAATGACATAGAAACCAAAGGAAGTGTACGATTTGGATAGTAGTGATAGGTCGATTTTTAAAATTTCTGTAGGGATAGCTGCCATTTTTGTATTAATTGGTGTGCTTATACCTAACCAACTAAATACCGCAATGGGAGTAGCTCAAAGCTTTGTACTTGAATCCTTCGGGTGGTTCTACCAGTTAGTAGCCACGTTTTTCCTTGGCTTCACGATTTATATGATCTTTAGTAAATACGGAAAAATCAAGTTAGGAAAGCCAGATTCAAAACCAGAATACAGTCGTCCAACTTGGTTTGCAATGTTATTTTCAGCGGGTATGGGAATTGGACTCTTATTCTACGGAGTTTCAGAACCTATTGCCCACTTTACAAACCCGCCATTCGGTGACGGAAGTACAGAACAATCAGCTATTTTAGGTATGCGATACACATGGCTTCACTGGGGCTTACATGCATGGGCTATTTATGCCATTGTAGCGTTAGCACTTGCTTATCAAAAATTTAACAAAGGTGCACCTGGATTAATGAGTGCCACTCTTTACCCTGTGCTTGGTGAAAAGGTGAAAGGTCCGATCGGTCAAACGGTTGATGTCGTAGCCGTTTTTGCAACATTGTTTGGGGTAGCTGCCTCGCTTGGATTAGGCTCACAACAAATCAATGCTGGCTTAGAATACTTAATTGGTATTCCTAACAACTTCATGGTTCAAATGGTGATTATGGGGATCATCACTGTTCTTTTCATCATCTCAGCAAACACAGGAATTTCACGTGGAATTAAATATTTAAGTAACGCAAATATGTCGATTGCCACGCTATTATTTTTTGCCATGTTAATTCTGGGTCCTACTTTGTTCTTACTTAATATGTTTACTACAAGCTTAGGAGCATACATCCAAAATGTTGCTCTAATGGGATTACGTATTTCTCCATTTGATGCGAATGAAGCAGCATGGACTCAAGGCTGGACGATTTTCTATTGGGCTTGGTGGATTTCATGGACACCGTTTGTCGGTATGTTCATTGCTCGTGTATCAAAAGGGAGAACCATCCGTGAGTTTACAATAGCCGTACTTCTTGTCCCATCTCTCGTATGTGGTCTATGGTTTACTGTCTTTGGCGGAACTGGAATATACTTAGAACTTGTTCAAGGATTAAATGTTTCTAGCCAAGGTCTTGAAACGGCTTTATTCTATGTATATCAACAATTAACATTTGGAATTTTACTTTCAATCTTAACTGTCGCATTAATTACTACGTTTTTCGTTACTTCCGCTGACTCTGCTACTTTCGTCTTAGGGATGCTAACGACAGGAGGAAAGTTAAACCCTTCAAGTCGTGTCAAAGTAACGTGGGGAATTATTTTAGTTTCTGCTACACTTGTATTAATGGCATCTGGTGGTTTAGCTGGATTGCAGACAGCAATTATCGTAAGTGCCCTTCCGTTAACTTTTATTGTTTTGGTCATGTGTTATGGTTTAATTAAAGCACTTAATCAAGAACTTAATGATGATCAGTTAGTTAAACAAAAGAAAAAAGAGAAGCTGTTTTCTAAAAAGACAGCAAGTTAGTAAGTTTAGAGACTCAACCCAAATTTTGGGTTGAGTCTCTTTTGTCATATAATAAATAAACGATTAACCTATATAATCAATTAAAGAGGTGAAATAATGAAAAACAATCCAACTAATACAATTTTTGATTTACATACTCATCACGAGCGTTGTGGACATGCGAAAGGAAAAATAGAAGATTATATTGAATCCGCCATTACAAATGGCTTACATGTGATTGGAATTGCAGATCATGCTCCTTACTTCCATATGAAAGAAGATCACCCTAGCCCAGGTATTACAATGGCCAAAAGTGATTTTTCCAATTATGTAAATGAAGTTTTAACTTTAAAAGAAAAATACCAAGACAAAATTCAAGTATTACTAGGGGTAGAGGCTGATTTTTTCCCTGGAGAAATGGACCATTATGAAAAACAACTTAAAAAGTATCCATTTGATTATATTATCGGCTCCGTTCATTTTGTAGAGAGCTTAAGTATTTTTAAAAAAGGACGCTGGGAAGGATTAACCAAGGAACAAAAACAAAAAACAAAAGAGGAATATTACCGACTCATTGAATTATCGGCTCGCAGTGGAATGTTTCAAGTCCTCGGACATATTGATGCCATGAAAGGCTTTTATCCTGAGTTTTCACAGATTGAAACGGATGTAATCGAAAAAACCCTTCCCATTATTGCAGAACATGGCCTAGCTATTGAAATTAATACCTCTGGAAAAACAAAAGATTCTGGTGGCTGGTATCCATCTGATGAAATATTAGAAAGAGCCCTTTACTACAACTTGTCGGTTACTTTCGGTTCTGATGCTCACGTACCTGATCGTGTAGGCGATGAATTCAATCTTGTACAACAACACTTAAAGGAAATTGGCTTCAAAGAATGGGTATACTTCGATGACAAAAAGAGAATTAGTGTACAATTAGGTAGCAAGGCATAATAAAACGTGTGAAAAGTATGGATTATATGTCAGTTTGCTTTCTCAAAAACAATGCCCGATACCTATACTCTACGGTATAGGTATTGGGCTCTTTTACGCAAAAAACATTAACTAGCTTTGTCTTCTTCGGATGTAGTTTCCTCTTCTTTGTTTGACTTAGGTTTAAACAAGCTTGTTTTTTCAATTAAAAAGTATAAAACGACCCCTGCAATTAAACCATATGTCGCACCATGTATAGCTAGCACAACAGCCATAATACCTGCTACACCACGTTCTGTAGTCGTATGAACTTGTTCTACACCGACACTAATACATACGTATGCTGTAATAATTAATGTCAATGATAAAGCAATCGGTAAAACTGGCTGGAACAAGCTTACCAACGGTAAAATAAATAGAGCAATAAATCCAGCAATCCAAAATGTCCCCATTCCACTATGAATGGAATCCATTGCTTTACGTCCGTGCATATAACGTTCAACCATTGTTGCTTGAACAGGTGTCCACATCGGTCCAGCTAACCCTGGATACGGCGCAAAGAATGCATGAATGAAGTTTCGAATAGCTGTCACAAGATGAACTCTATTAACATTTGTATCGATTAATTCGTCTTTACGAATATGATCCGCACGTTGTAAGAGTGTTTTCCCGACAATAATATCACCAAAAGCAATAATATAAGCAATAACCGCTGTTGGAACTGCCATTAAAAAGATATCGATACCTGGAAAACCAACGGCAAAAGGAAGATAGCTCCACATTTCTACAAATGCTGGTTGTGTAATTCCCCACTCTACATTTGCCAACGGATATTCACTTACAATCCAACCAATGACCATTGCAATTATCATTGCAGGAACTAGTCCAAAGTCGGCAATCGATTTAGCCAACTTGTTTTTTTCTACTAATTTTTTAAATGACAATGAAAATAAGATATAGAAAGCAACTAAACTCCCAATGATAAGTGAAATCGGTGTATTCATTAAACGTCCACCATGTTGAATTTCTCCCATTAAAGCAGCAAGACCTGCCCCAATCAAAATTCCTGCTTTTAATGAATTCGGAACCAGTTCGACTAACTTGCCCCCTAATTTCGTAATTCCCATTATAAAAAAGATAGCAAATACAATAAACTGTAGTGCAAACAATGCTTGAATTGCTTCTGGTCCAGGTTCAAAATTCCCTAAAAATAACAAGACTACAGGAATCGCAGGGGTAATCCAACCTGGTACCATTGCTACCCCTAATAATGTAGGAAGCATAAAGCCAATACCCCCAACAACGACATAAGCTAACGCTACTTGATAAGGTAACCCAAGATATTCTGTCAATAATGGAATCATTCCAAGACTAACAACAAACATGATAAGTGCTTGAATAAATTCGGCTTTCTCCCATCGGTAATGAACAAACGGTAACCTGACTTTAAATGGTCCAACTGGCCAATATGGATGTTCTTGTCCTTCTTTACGTTCATAAATTGGCATACTATTCCCCCCACTGTTTGATCTTACTTCCTACCCTTTTTTAAAACGCTTTCAATTTTGTTTCTTATTCTATTACTTCGAATAAGAAGCTTTAAGTCATTTTTATTTTATAATTTATAATTTTAAGAAAAATTAAGTTGGTATTGTTATAGATTTTTGGGATAATCACTTTCAAATTTTTGCTTGTTTCACTTATTCACGTAATCTCAAAAACATATTACGATATTCACTCGGAGTTAAACCTTCTATCTTTTTAAATGTCGTTGAAAAATAAGCCGCACTTGAAAAACCGTTATTACTGGCAATAACTTCAATTGGTAGCATCGACATTTTCAGTTGAAGTTTAGATTGGTCAACTCGGAATTTCATTAAATACTCTACAAAGTTTAAACCTGTCACTTCTTTAAACAGACGACTAAAGTGAGACGGACTTAAATAAACGAGGTTTGAAACATCTTTTAATGTTATGGCTTCAAAATAATTACCTTCGATAAATTTTATCGCTGTATCAATGGGGTTAGCAAGATCTGTTTCAAAAATACGATTAGCCATTTGTTTATTTTCTATAAATTGTTCCTCTTTACGGATATTTTTTTCTGTTAAAATGCGACCAACAACAGCCAAAAAATCACCTTTCGCAACTGGTTTTAGGAGATACCCCGAAAAACCTGCATTTATACATTTTTGTACTATTTCAAACATCTTTAAATGAGTGAGAACAACAACAGGTAACTGCGGGTACATGTCTAATGCCTTTATCCCAAACTCTAGGCCATCTTCGTCAGGAAGGGAAAGGTCTAATAACAAAATGGTCGGTTGTTTTTGTCTTAATAAATGCATTCCTTTTGTAGCAGTCTCTACTGCATTAATTGTAAAATAGTCATAATGACTGTCTACGAGAATTGCTTCGACTGATTGCCTACTCTCTAGATCATCTACTATTAAAATCTCGGCCATATAGCATCCACCCTTTTGTTATGCATTTCGACTATACCCTCTTTTTTATGAATAAAAGTAAAAATCTAGATAACTATTTCGAATTCAACTAATAACTCATCCTTACTGTATAGTAGGTTAACCCTATTAACAGTTGTGTAATTCTTTTCTTAAAATTTTTCCAGTTGCACTTCTTGGAAGCATTTCTATAAATACATATCTTCGTGGTCGTTGATTACTAGATAAATGATTATGATACTTGCAAAACCGATCCAACTCTTGAAAGCTGAGCGACTGATCGGTTGGTACAATATAAGCTACGACACTCTGCCCCCAGCGTTCATCGTCCTCTCCAACGATAACAGCTTCCTCCACTTTTGGATGCTCAACTAAAATTTTTTCAATCAGTTCAGGATAAATATTCTCCCCACCAGAAATAATCATATCATCTGCTCGTCCTATAACGGTTAAATCTCCATCTTCATCAATAAAACCTAAATCTCCTGTGTAATACCAATCTTCAAATATAATCTCCTTTGTTATTTCAGGACGATTCCAATAGCCTTTAAAAGCTTCAGGAGACTTCATATTTACAATGACTTCACCAACTTCACCTTGAGCAACAACCTTGGTAGATGATCTACTTTTATGATCTGGATTAATGAGCCTTATACTTTGATGAATTCCAGGTTTTCCCGCGCTACCTGGCTTTTTCCGTACATCAGGACAATACGTAAAAGTATAAATTTCGGTACTTCCATATTGATTAACAATCCGTTCAGGTTGTATGAGTTCGTCACATTTCTTAATTAACTCTTTAGACATCGACGCCCCAGAATAAGCGAGCGTATGAAGACTCGAAAAATCGACTTCTTTTGCATAGGGGTGAAAAACTAAATCATGATACATCGTGGGCGTAAGAAATAAACAGCTCACATTTTCTCTATCAATCAGTTGTAATGATTCATAACTATCAAAATCATGCATAGCAATATAAGTACCGTTTAACGCAGTTACAGCCTGTAATGAGCGTAAACCAATTACATGATATAAAGGAGCAACCCCTAATGTTCGATCCAAAATTTGATATTGACATTGGACAATATGAGCCAAAGCTGAAGCATACTCATTGCGATGCGAACGAGGAACTCCTTTTGGTACCCCAGTTGTTCCTGAAGTGTAGTAAATAATTGCAATATCATGTTCTCGAATTTGGACAGGTTTATACGAATTTGTGCTTTGTTCCTCTAATTCTAATAAACTTATATCTGCAAGTTGACTATGCGTATGAATACTAATAAAAATGGGTCTTTCTTTAAACATATCCTTCATAATTAAGTATTCACTTGCATCTTCAAAAATAACGAGTTTAGGTTCGATATCTTGAATACAAAACATGATATCTTCGCGAGACAACCGAAAATTGATGGGCGTAAAAATCGCACCAAGCTTTTGGATAGCCCAAAATAAAACAACCGTTTCAATTCTATTCTTTAATAATACCATGACTCGTTCTTGCTTTCCTAACCCTAATTTTTGTAATGACGATGCAACTCGATTGGCTTTTTCATTAAGTTCATAATAATTTAATCTACTTTTTCGATCAATTACTGCAGTTTGGTTAAGATTTCTCTCCACTGAAAATTCAAAAAAATTTTGTAAGTTCAATTTCTTTCCCTCCTGTTAAAATGTACGTTTTAGTCATCTGTTGTTTCAAGCAACAACTCATACACTTTACGTGGACGTCCGCGATTCCCAACCTGTTCTTCCCTTAATATTTTAGCTAGTCCTAGTTTATCTAGTTCTGTTAAGATCCGCCTAGCATTACGTTCTGTACGATTTAACCATTGAGCAAGTTCACTAGCTGTTACAATGTTGTTCTTATATCGTTGCACAACTGATTCGATTTTTGATACAACTTTAGGACTAAGTTGGGCTGCCTTAAACTTCTGTTCCCAATCCTTTCCCCACTTTTGTTCTGAATAGGAAATTAATTCTAGGTCCTCATTTTTAAAATGTTCTTCTATTTTCTTTTCTTCGTTTACACTCACGATCGTTGGTTCATTGTATTCACGAGCCTGCCTCAAGGCAATACGAACGTTTTGTTCCGCATGATAAGCCGTTAATCCATAACCAATTCCCATTCTAATATGAAGATTACTATGCAAAAACACGTCATCTAACATAGCAAAACGCAAACGCTCACTAAACCGAATATCAACTTCGCCTCTCGTCGTATATATAAAAAATAAACCATCACCAATTTGTACAAATGAACCATGAACATTTTTTGCATGTCGTAACAATATATGTTTTAAATCTAGCTCCTTGTGTTTCATTTCATACGAATAATAATGCTCCTCTAGACTTAAATCAGAATGAATAACTTCAATACCTAAAATTGCAATCTGGGACTGACGATACCGACTAGATTGGCCTCTTTCCTTTAATAAAGTCAATACTCTTTTAACCGATAATTCTGAAGGGATAACTCGATAACATGGGATTCCTAACTTTTTAAGTTGATAGTGTACTTCCTTAATACAAGTAACGGCGACTTGACTACGACCTTGTTCAAATAACTGTTGATGAAATTTTATAATGTCTTCAGCTGGTTCATAACCAGAATAGGAATAAGAATATATGTTTAACGAATTTAATGCATGAGCCTTTTGCACTTGAGCTATTTCTTCTTTTTGTATTGTATCTAAACTTAATTCCTTTACACTATTTCCTTCATGAATTACAATTTCAAGAAATGTCCCTAATAAACTTGATCCGTTTAACGTCAAAAAAGTTGCTTCTTGTGCTTGAATTAACCCTTTGTTTAGCGCGTAATAATAGGGAGCCTGTCCTGAAAACAACCATTGATCAATTTGACCTACATTATCTCGGATAATCTGTTCAGTCTCCTCTGTTTTATCATAAGAAAATGGAAGGAGCTTCACTTTTTCATGCTTTGAGAACTCTTCAGCAAAACTTAAAATTTGTTGCACTGAATCCTCTGGTCCTACGATCGCAATTCGTACTTTCATTTTTTCACCTACTCTACCTAGACAGTCTATTCCATATTAACTAAATTATAATAATTACTGAAAATTAGCAACTTTCCCTAGCACAGATTGAAGTTCAGACTGTTCTACTTCTACCTGAAAATGGTTAAGTGCATCTATGGCAATTTGTGCCATTAATTCCATTCCGATTTGTATTGCACTTTCATTCAACATAAACATGGGATCATGTAATGGGTTTTGCTTTATCACTCCAGGAATCGCTGTTCCTAACCAAAAATAGGCCCCAGGATATTTTAAAAGGAAACGGCTAAAGTCCTCACCCCCTAAGCAAGGCTCTACTACAGGAGTTGAGTTAGGACCTAATAGTTGTTGTGAGGTTCGTTTAATATGGTTAGCCCATTGTTCGTCATTTACTGTTGCAGGATAACCATCATAATACTCAATCTTAGCTTTGGCTCCCATCGAATCAGTCACGCCTTGAACAATGGACTGAAATCGTTCTTTTACCATTTGTTTAGTTTTATTTTTAAATGTTCGTATCGTTCCCTCAAAGGTAACTTTGTCTGCAACCACGTTGTAACGGTATCCACCTTCGATTCTACCTATCGTTAAAACAGCAGAGTCAACAGGGTTTACATTACGACTGACAATGGTTTGTAAGTTTCCAATGACCGAATTAGCGACGATGATCGCATCCACAGTTTGATGTGGCATGCTAGCATGTCCACCAGATCCTTCAATTTCAACTATAAATCGATCGGAAGCTCCCATCATTGGACCAGGTAGAACACCCACTTGTCCAACAGGTAAGTCAGGCCATACGTGTTGGGCAAAAATAACATCTGGGGTATGCTCAGCAAATACTTGATCTTCCAACATTGGACCTGCCCCACCTATTGGTGTAATTTCTTCAGATGGTTGAAAAACAAGGAGTACCTTTCCTGAAAGCTTATCTTTTGTTTCGTTCAATAGGCGAGCTGTCCCTAAAAGCATGGCAACATGAGCATCATGTCCACATGCATGCATAGTCCCTTTTTTCTTTGATGCATAAGGAAGATTTGTTTCTTCTGTAATTGGTAAAGCATCCATATCGGCTCGTAAAGCTACTGTTTTACCTGGACGCCCCCCTTCAATAACACCTAAAATTCCCGTTTTGGCATAGCCAGTTGTAAAAGGAATATTATATTCTCTTAGTTTTTCTTGCACTTTTTTTGAGGTTTCAAATTCCTCACCACTCAATTCTGGATACTGATGAAAATGTCGTCTTAACTTAATTATTTCCTGTATATGTTTCTTACCTTCACCTTTTAAGTTTAATTTCATTTCATCTTCTCCTTTTCTAACTGACACTGATTATAGTAATTCAATAATTATTAAAGGAAACTTTCCTTTATACTTCCATTATTATAACTCATTTGCTTATAAATGCAAAATATTGTCTGAAAATAAAGTAAAACTTCCATCAGTGAGGGGTTTTCCTCTTCCCCCACTGATGGTTAGTTGAGGTCCACACGATGTGGGTCACACAGACGTTGCAACAGGACGTGGCCCATTTAGTTTGTGTTCATTTAGCTGTTACTGTCTATTTATCCTCCACTTATCCTTCTGTATTTCCTCGAAGTCTTGAAGTGGGGGTATTACTGTCAGTTGTTGCGGGATAAACTTGGAATTATGTAGTAGCTTTTGCTTTTTCACTCCAGGCATCGCTGTTCCTATCCAACAAAACGGAAAAGACTACTTTCTCCAGTCCCAGAAGATAAGTAGCCTTATACCCATTATTTTTCGAGCACTTTTCTCGCAATCGACTTAAGCCATTACCCCTGTTTCCTCTTTCCTAAAGAAACTCTTCATCGCATGGAACACATCCGCTTTTTCCTTTAGGATGTAATAACGAAAACTCTCATCTTTAATGTTTTTATACGCTGACATTAAGGTGGAATGACGGCTATACTGGTTTACCTCACCATATCCAAACATACTCGAAACATTCATTAATTCATTCACTAACTTTAAACAACGGGCATTGTCTGATGTTAAATTGTCACCATCTGAAAAGTGGAACGGATAAATGTTATATCGTTTTGGATCATATTTTCCATCAATAAGTTCAAGCGCTTTTCGATATGCTGATGAACAAATGGTCCCACCGCTTTCTCCTTTTGAGAAAAAGTCTTCTTCAGAAACAACTTTAGCTTCAGTATGATGAGCTATAAACTCAATATCGACGGTTTCGTACTTCGACCTTAGAAAACGAGTCATCCAGAAGAAAAAGCTACGAGCCATATATTTTTCCCAACGCCCCATACTTCCACTCGTATCCATCATCGCTAAAACTACTGCTTTAGATTCTGGTTTTACTTTCTCACTCCACGTTTTAAAACGTAAATCATCATTGTATATAGGGACAATGCCTGGCCTTCCTTCTAACGCATTTCTTTTGATTGCAGAAAGGATCGTCCTTCTCTTGTCAATATTACCCATGAGTCCTTTTCTGCGAATGTCATTAAACTCAATTTCCTCTACGATAATCTCATCTTGTTCTTTTCTTTGTAAGTTCGGTAACTCCAGCTCGTTAAACAACATTTCCTGGACTTCCATAATTGACACTTCTGCCTCGTAGTAATCTTCACCTGCTTGATCTCCCGCACCTTGCCCTTTTCCTGGACCTTGTTGACCCGAAGCATTCGGGTCCCTTGCTACTACGTCACCTACTTTACTGTCACCTTTACCTTGCCCAACATGTTTGTTTTTGTCGTAATTGTAACGAATTTTATATTCATCTAGGGACCGAATTGGAATTTTAATAACCTCTCTACCGTTAGACATGATAATATTCTCTTCACTTACTAAGTCAGGTAGGTTTTTACGAATTGCATCTTGGACCTTTTCTTGATGCCTTCTCTGATCTTGGTATCCTTTACGGTGGAGGGACCAATTCTCCTTTGAAACAGCATAATTGATTTTGTTGTTTTTCATTTTATTCCCCTCCTTGATTTTTACTCTCTCTACACTACATTTTCAAATATTAACTTTTTATTCACAAACCCCATCGTCTCCACATATAATGCTTTTGAGACTGCCCTTTTTAGTTATTCTTATAAAACAATAACTAAAACAGATGCTTACTCTATCCTATGCAGCTAGACAAGAGAGTTGACAATAAATTCTGACAAATTAAACTCTTTTTTTATTGGACAAGTACTTCGAATAAATTTCCCTATTAAATTAGATCTTGTTTTTTAGTCTCCTCCTCTTTAGAGATAAGTACATCAATCACAACTTAACTCTTTAAGATATAATCAGTTCGTCTTAATCAAAATGTAGGAATTATAATCTTTTTGAAACTTTTTCGTTTTAAAAGCCGTCTATAGTATAGTGGAAAGATAAGTCTGAAAGCCCTGCATGAATGTGAGTTTTTATGGCTATATATAGTATGAAGGTAAAATTAAAGAATTGGAGGTTTTTATGAAGATATGGTCCTTAACGCTTCTAATTCTCACTTTATACGTTTTATCTATTACAACAGAAGCAAAAGCTCAAACTACCCCCTTATTTAAAGTTGAATATGAGGAAGCCGATCCGAAGAAACCATTCAACGAAGGTAATGTATTTAAACCATTAGGAGTTTATCAAGATGTACCTAATAATAAGACTTGGTCGTTTACTTTTAATGACAACATTAATTCGGCCACTATCGCTCCTAACAGTCTCTATGTTCTCGATGCTACCGGAACTAAAGTCGACAGTTTAATCATTAACGATAATGAACAAACAATCACTGTTTTACCACCGCCTAATCGTTATCTAGAAGGTGAGACATATAGTATTTATTTTACTTCGAAGTTAAAATCCAGCACAGGGGTTCCTTTATTAAATAATTATCAATTAAAGTTTTCAGTAGGCTACTCAGAAAACTTAATTTCAGATCCCGAAGATGAGTTTAAATATAACATTCCAATTGAAACTTCAATTATCAAAACTTATAAAAGTCAATCTAATGAATCCATTAAAGAATTTGATATTGTAAATATAAACGGTAAACAGGAACATTTTGAGAGTCCTATGGTTTCCAGTTTTGATCAAACATTTATTTACACCCCTAATTCTTTCTACGCAAAGATAAAAGAGATGATGATTAGAAAGTATACACCCCCAGTCTACTATTGACTGAGGGTGTTTGTTTGTAACTATCTGTTTAGTAAACTTCCAACGTAGCGAAGTAATTCATTGGCAGATACCGAATTATAACCGTGTTCATCAATTAATCTTGCAATTACTTCATTTACCTTCTTCAATTGTGACTCATCTGGAGTTTTTGTTGATGTCGTAATTTTAACAATATCTTTCAAATCAGCAAAGAGCTTCTTCTGAATCGCTTCTCTTAAACGTTCATGTGAATTGTAATCAAATTTCTTACCTTTTCTCGCATATGCAGAAATACGGATAAGAATTTCTTCACGAAACGCTTTTTTCGCATTTTCTGAAATTCCAATTTGCTCTTCAATCGAACGCATTAATTTCTCATCTGGTGACATTTCATCACCTGTTAATGGATCATGCAACTTATTTTTATTACAATAAGCCTCTACATTATCTAAATAGTTATCCATAAGTGTTTTTGCGGATTCATCATATGAATATACAAATGCCTTTTGGACTTCTTTCTTCGCAATATCATCATATTCTTTTCTAGCAATTGATATAAAATCAATGTATCTCTCACGGTCTTCCTTATTAATCGACGCATGTTGATCTAAACCTTCTTTAATCGACCGAAGGACATCCAAAGCGTTGATTGATGTCATTTCCTTGCGAATAATTGCCGAGGAAATACGGTTAATGACATATCTTGGGTCAATCCCTGTCATACCTTCATCTGGATATTCCTTCTTCAACTCTTCTAAGTCTTGACTATTAAAGCCTTCGACAATTTCCCCATCGTATAACTTCATTTTCTTTACAATGTCTACACTTTGCTTTTTCGGTTCTTTCAACCTTGTTAAAATAGTAAAGATAGCCGCTATTCTTAAAGCGTGGGGTGCAATGTGTACATTTGAAATGTCACTATCTCTTATCATCTTCTTATAGATGCGTTCTTCTTCAGAAACTTTCAGATTATACGGAATTTTCATAACAATCATCCGAGAGTGAAGTGCTTCATTTTTCTTATTTGCTATAAACGATTTGTACTCTGATTCATTCGTATGAGCAACAATCAGTTCATCTGCAGAAATAAGTGCAAAGCGTCCTGCCTTGAAATTACCCTCTTGAGTAAGAGACAACAAGTGCCATAAAAACTTCTCATCACACTTTAACATTTCCTGGAATTCCATGATCCCACGGTTCGCTTTATTTAATTCTCCATCAAATCGATAGGCACGAGGATCTGATTCTGACCCGTACTCTGCAATAGTAGAGAAGTCAATACTACCTGTTAAATCAGCAATATCTTGTGATTTCGGATCTGAAGGACTAAACGTACCAACACCAATACGCTTATCTTCAGATAAGAATATTCTTTCAATTAGAACATCTTCAATGCGTCCTCCATACTCTTTCTCAACTCGCATCATATTCAGTGGCGATAAGTTCCCTTCTATCTTAATCCCATACTCTTCATAGAATTCTTCACGTAAATGCTGTGGAATTAAGTGAAGCGGATCTTCATGCATCGGACATCCTGCAATCGCATATACTGCCCCAGCATCTGTACGCGTATATTGTTCTAATCCGCGCTTTAGCATAGTTACTAGTGTCGATTTACCTCCACTAACTGGCCCCATTAATAACAATATTCGTTTACGTACATCTAAGCGCTTAGCAGCAGAGTGAAAATACTCTTCTACCAATTTTTCAATTGATTCTTCCACCCCATAGATTTGATCACTAAAAAACTTGTATTCTTTCTTGCCATTTACTTCTTCAACACCTGCGTCTTTAATCATATTGTAAACACGTGAATGTGCCGTTTGAGCAACCTGTGGAGTTTCCCTAATGATCTGTAAGTACTCAGCAAATGTACCGCGCCAATGTAGTTTCTCTTCTTCTTCCCGGTGGTATCTAATCCTACCTAAAATATCCATTAATATAGTTCCTCCTTTCGAGTCTAAACATTTGCGCTGTTACTTCATCCTATGCAATCAATAACATAATCATGCCCTCGATTCTAGAAATCTATTTGACAAGTAGAAAAAATTAACAACGTTATATCTTGGTAAAAATTGATTAGGATAGGTAGTTTTGTAACCTTTTATCATATAAAATATGAAAATATACCTAAAAAGAGATGAGTGTTAATCATGCGGATTGGAACAGGTTTTTTTATTATCACCATCCTATTATTTATTTTTTCATATATGCTTATTATCGTTGTTGATGAAATGGGCAAAGTGCATTCGATTGAATCTGTTTTAGATGAACACGTTAATATAAAAGAAATACATTTACCAACTAACAGTTACATTTATGACCGACATGGAAACCTAATTTCAGAGATCTATAACGGTGAAAATCGCATTTACTTATCTTTTGAAGATATTCCACAAACAATAATTGATGCTTTTATTTCAACAGAAGACCGGCGATTTTTTGACCATAAAGGGTATGACCCTTCTGCAATACTTAGAGCTTTTTTAACAAACTATAAGAACAATAGTATTGAAGAGGGTGCTAGTACGGTCACGCAGCAACTCGTCCGGAACATCTTTCTTTCTCATGATCAAACTTATGATCGTAAACTCAGTGAACTATTATATGCCTATAAAATCGAACAAATGTACAGTAAAGAAAAAATTATAGAACTTTATATAAATTCAATTTTTTTCTATAATGGAGTTTATGGTTTTGAAGCAGCCAGCCAATATTATTTTAGTAAATCAAGCAATGAATTAACTTTAGCTGAGATTACGTTTTTAAGTGCTATACCTAATAATCCATCCCACTACAACCCAATACAAAACATTGAAAATACAAAGTTGAGACAAAAATGGATTTTACAAAAAATGTTGGAAAATAATACTATTAATGAAGGGAATTACGCAGAAGCAATACAAGAAGAGATACGTTTAAACCTTTCACAAAAAGTGGATCTTTTTCCTGACTATATAACTTATGTCCATTATGAATTAACTCAGCTAATAGCCGAAAAAGAAGGCTACAATGAGCAATTAGCCAAGGCTTCTCCTGAAAAAAAGCAGGCAGTACAAGAAAATTTAGATCAGCGAGTCAAAACACTCTATGAGAAAGGAATTAAAATAGATACAGCATTAGACCCTCATATTCAGCATAAGTCCATACAAGCAATCCAGAAAAATATATCAAATGCCGACATTCAAAGTTCAGCAGTAGTGATTTATCACCCTACTCATGAAGTTGTGGCGATTACTGGTGGGAAAAACTATAAAAAATTTGATTTTCACCGCGGCTTTCAAGCCTATCGACAACCTGGGTCTGCCATTAAACCCTTACTTGTTTATGCACCATATATAGCTGAATATAACGTTTCAAACCAAAGTTCAGTGAATGCTAATAGTTTTTGTAAAAATAATTATTGTCCAAATAACTTTGGTGGGGCTCAATACGGTAGTGTCACACTTGAAACAGCCTTTAAAAATTCTTACAATACACCTGCTGTCCGTATCCTTGATCAAACAGGAATTGATACATCATTCCGTTATTTGCAAACATTCAATTTCAA
Source organism: Alkalihalobacterium alkalinitrilicum (assembly GCF_002019605.1). Taxonomy (NCBI): domain Bacteria; kingdom Bacillati; phylum Bacillota; class Bacilli; order Caryophanales; family Bacillaceae; genus Alkalihalobacterium; species Alkalihalobacterium alkalinitrilicum. Next base: position 2,994,643 of record NZ_KV917368.1, read on the forward strand.
TCAAGTCCTACCTCAAGATTATGGTTTACCCGCTGCTCTTGGCGGTTTCACACATGGGATGTCACCTTTAGAATTAACCAAAGCTTATACTACTTTTGCAAATAATGGAGTTTATCAAAGTTCATATAGTATTAGAAGAGTAACGGATCTGGAAGGAAATGTACTTTATGAATGGCAAGAGATGTCCCAACATGTCTGGAATCAAAGTGTCAATCAACAGATGAAGGCACTTCTTCATAAAGTAGTATTGGAAGGAACTGGAAAAAGAGCGAATCTACCTAGCTCATATATTGGGGGGAAAACAGGAACAACCAATTCGTTTCACGACATTTGGTTTGTTGGAATTCGTGATGATTACACAGCTGGAGTCTGGGTCGGAAAAGACCGTCCCGCCTCCCTTCAATCTGTATACAACCAAGGACCCCATCTAACTATTTGGCGTGACATCATGCGTTGATATAGAAAAGTGGAAGGCTCTTGTTCAGCCCCGACAAGCAAATGTTCCGTAAGAATCAAAGTCCGCTTTTTGACTTTTTTCTTGCGGGTTATTTGACCTCGAGGGGCTAGAGCCTGAAACTAGACCATAGAAAAGTGGAAGGCTCTCGTTTGGCCCCGACAAGCAAAAATTCACCAAAATAAAAAGGCCTCCATTGTAGTGGCCTTTTTATAAGGGTAAGCTAGCAATAAAACTATTGTAGAGCTTGATGAATGCGTAAGTGACCGCCATAACCAGACTAAACCAAAACAATAAATGGAACATTATTAATCCGAACATACTTAATGGTGTTAAAAAATCACTTAATTTATATAAAAAGAAAACAAAATATAAGAACGTAGCACTAATAAATACTATGATAATTACAACGACAGAATGGAAAAAGAATAAAGCAACAACACTTGATACTAAATAAATCCAAGTGCCAGAGCGAATTTTCTTTAATTCATCTCCTTTTTCATCACGAGAAAAAAACAAAAGCGAAAGTTGGACAACCGTATCTGATAATAATTTTAAAGCTGAAAATAACATGAAGGAAAATAATAATAACAAGAATAATAAAGTCAGTTTAATACCACTTTCCGAAAAAAACTCCATCATCCCATCATATATACCAAGTACTTGCAATTGATCAACAATATACCCTTGAGTAAATAGCGCAAGGGATGTGCTATAAATTAAAATTGAAAACAAAGGGAAATGACTTGTTATATACGTGTTTTTCATACAATATATCTCCTAAAAGCCAAATGTAAAGTGCCAGGTCTCCAGTAACCTGGAGCCTGACACACGGTTAACCTATTCTTTAATCAGAGAATTAGCTTGAAAGATAACAATTTTAGGTATGATGAATCACACGGTAAGCGTTTAGTTCGTTCCCTGTAGATGGTCCCTTTTCTTTTGACTCCCGTTTTTCTTGATGCGCACGTTTAAATGCATCACTATTTAACCATGCCTCATAGTCTTCTTTCGTTTCCCACTTTGTAAATACAACTTGTTTTCCTTCTTCATTCTCATTATCAAGAAACAAGAACTCTAAGCAACCTGGTACATTCTTCATGTTTTCTGAGCTCTTCCCAAAACGCTCAGATAAATGTTCCTTTGCTTGTTTCGGTACATGAAGCTCATTCATTACTACGTACATTATAATTCCTCCTTTATTTTACCATCACTATTATACACAAAAGTTCAATATATATATAAATTATAGCCTGTTCATAGAAAAATCATATTTATAAAAATAAAACTTGGCCACATACATTCACAACGGCAATATGTTACATTATAATAAGGAAATAAGGACTGATTGCATTTAAGGAGGAAAACCAACGATGGGATTAATACTTATTCTTGCTATTTGTGTAGCATTTCTTTCAGCTATCTTTACTGCGGGATACGATGAAAAGCCTCACAAAAATTAATACTTATAAAAATGGACCAACTCTTTTTAGGGTAGGTCCATTTTTTATTATGAAAGACTAACATCCCATCGAACTAAAGCGAAAACAGCCCAATACCGTCATACCGCATTTCTTAAAGTCTTTTTATAATAATCCACGAAAACCCTGTTGACGAATCGCCTCATAAATAACAATAGCCGCGGTATTTGAAAGGTTTAACGAACGAATTTTTTCTGTTTGTGGAATTCGCAAACAATATTTTTTTCGTCCTTCTAATAACTCATTAGGTAACCCAGTCGTTTCCCGACCAAATACAAAGAATATATCCTTTTCTTCATCACTGTAGTCAAACTCGGTATAATTTTTCGTACCGACAGTTTCAATAAAATAAAATAGACCGTTCGGGAATAGATTAAAAAGCTCTTCAATCGAGTCATAATAATTTATTTTAACGTTAGGCCAATAATCACAACCTGCACGTTTTAGCATTTTATCATCTGTTGAAAAGCCTAATGGTCGAATTAAATGTAATGATGTATTAGTCCCTGCACACGTTCTTGCAATATTCCCCGTATTTGCAGGTATTTCAGGTTGATATAAAACAATATGTAATCCCACTTTATGTACACCTCAATCAATTTAATCTGCTACGAATTATTATAACACTTGTTTTTCTGAAGAAAAGCTTCTAACCTCCTGCTATATTCTAATATTAGGCACCAATCTATGTGAAGTATGCAATCAACCATATAAAGGATTGAGATACTATGAGTGGTTGCTTAATTTAGTTGGGATAAAAATTAAAATCTGAAAAAAAGGAACATTTATCCAATTTCCCTTTTTATAAAGAGATTTTATCTTTGTTTGTTATCCTAATAATGCCGATAATACTTCTACATAATAATAGCTTAACAGCTAAACTTATAAACGAGTGATACCATGACCACCCTTTTTTCCAAGTAATTAACTTTGTCTTCTTCGCTGCAATACTCTCTATGATTACTTGAGGTATTACAAAGGGAAAAAGTTTTAAAAAAACACCTGTTGGCTTGCTATTTAGTGTCCATTGATTGTAATAAAGGAGCATTAAAGGGTAAAGACTGAAATCAAAGGGTAATAATATTAATGAAATAAATGTGGCTACAGATAAAAAGGTAACAGAAATTGTTGAATTTATCCTCTTCAAGATAACACCTCCTATTATAGTGTGACACTTTAATGACACTGTTATGTAATGTAAAATATCACTCCAACCTTACACACAACCACAAATAAAAAAGGTACAGCGTTTATAAGAAACTGTACCTTACTTGGATTATGAGTCTGTAATTCGAAAAAATTTATACTTAATGTTTGGAGTCCAAGCGGTTGAGTCCTCATATTTCCAATAGCGCATCCTACTATTTGTTGTTTGTGCATTTACAAGTGGTTCACCATTTTCATCTTTCGCAACAACAATTGTGTTATGTTGCCACCTGCCATCACCTGTAAAATCATAACAAATCACATCACCTGGTATCAATTCACTCGCCGCAGACATTTCTTTTCCTCTCAAACCTGCTTGTGCACCACTTAAATGCCATCGAAGCGAGTGGGCAACTGACCAACTAAAACTCCAGTTCTTGCCTTGATACCACCAACCGTTAGACCGATTTGGAAAACCCGTCATTGGTGCACCTCCCGCTTTCAAACACTGAGATATGAAATTGGTACAGTTATCTCCAAACTTTTTATAAGCAGGATTATAATTGTTCCACCATCTTTCAGCATATCTAACTGCTTCTCTGCGATCATAATGCCAACGTTCTAGTGTCTCTTCACCATTGCTCATCCTCTCAAGGCTAGGTGTTGTTTCTCCCTCCCTATCAACTTGTATTTCCACGTCATCTACTAACTCGTTTTGATTAAACTTAGCTTGACGGTGTTGAATGATTTCTTCTATATAAAAATTGTTATTTTGTTTTATTGAATGTTGAAAATGCAATACATAGTCAATTTTTTCATTGCCATCATAGGTTTGGTTTCCTAGGACTTGAGCATTTACAATAGAATTTACAAGTTCACTCTTTCTTGTTTTCAGGCTACTTAATTTTCGTCCTAAACACTCTCTTTCATCCGTTGTTAAAAAAACTTCATCATTGCGAAAACTGTCCACATACATGCGATTTCTTTTTTCAATTAGACGCTTTAATTGTTCATACCGATCTGTCATAGGAGATGCCCCTCCTTTTAATCATTTTTCCTCACTAAAGATCCATATTCAACAACGAAACCAGTAAGAACAAAGAAAAGCGGAAGGCTCTTGTTTAGCCCCCCAACAAATCGACATAAAAAAAGGTAGGAATTCTTCCTACCCTTTAAGCGATGTTCTATGAAATTTTTTCAATCGCACCTTCCATCTGAAGGAGTATTTCTTTTTTATCTAATCCCCCTCCATACCCTACCATTGCGCCATTACTACCGATTACGCGATGGCACGGGATAATGATTGGAATTGGATTTTGGTTATTGGCTCCCCCGATTGCCCTTACAGCTTTAGGTGCACCAATCGCCTGCGCGATTTGCTTGTATGATCGCGTCTCTCCGTATCCTATGTTTCTAAGTGCTTCCCAAACCTTCTTTTGAAAACCTGTTCCATAAAGATCAATTGGCAGTTGAAAGTGGTTACGCTCACCTAGAAAATACTCTGTTAATTGCTCAATAGCAGGAGATATCTTTTCTTTATTATGTTCAAGTTCTCCTTTAATTCCTTGCTTTTTTAACCATGCCTTAAGGATCGGTAAACTAAATTCTGTTGAACCAAAGTGAATGTGGCAAATTCCTTGATCGGTTGCCGAAATTGTTAAAGTCCCAATTGGGCTATCCATTTCATCATAATACACCGTTGACTGAGCCGACATGTTATCCCTTCCTTCCAACTCCAGTCTTGTACCTATCTTACTGAATAAATAAAATCTTTTCCACGGACGTTATGGCCCTTGAGCGATGATTTCAAGCCCTCTATTTATCTCACCTACAACATCCGTGTCTTTTTCTTGGTCTTTCGCATATTTTAGCTGTTTTTCTACAGATTTGCCACCAATAATTGCTAAGGCCCATGCTGCGGTTCCACGAATAACAGGGCGTGGATCTTTCTTTAGTAGTTCAGTTAAAGGCTCAATTGCTTTTTCTTCTTTAAAGTGGGCTAACGCAATAATCGCATTTCGTTGAATGGGTTTTTTTCCTCTCCATGCTCCTGAAACATGACCAAACCGCTCTTTAAACTCTCGATTACTCAATGATAACAATGGTAAAAGCAGTGGTTTAGCAATTTCGGGATCAGGTTCCATTTCACCATGGAGCCGAAAATCTTTTCCTCTATTCTCTGGACATACTTGTTGACATGTGTCACACCCATATAAACGATTTCCTAATTTTGTTCGAAACTGTTCAGGTAAAAAGCCTTTCGTTTGTGTGAGGTACGCAATGCACTTTTGAGAATTCAACTGGCCACCTTGAACGAGTGCACTTGTAGGGCAAGCATCGATACAGCGCTGACATGAACCGCACTGGTCTTCAAGTGGTTGATCTGGTGGAAATGGAATCGATGTTATCATTTCCCCCAAATATACGTAGCTACCGAACTCAGGTGTAATAATTGCACAATTTTTACCACTCCAACCAATACCTGCTCTTTCAGCTACTGCTCGATCCGAAAGTTCACCTGTATCAACCATCGATTTCATATGAACATTAGGTACTTTCTCTAATATAAAATTTTCTAAGAGCTGTAATTTTTCTTTTAAAATGTGATGATAATCTTCCCCCCAGGATGCTCTACAAAAAGTCCCCCTTCTTTCACCTTTAATACTTTTTGGTGGATTTTGCATTTTAGAAGGATATGCTAAGGCAATTGCAATAATTGATCTTGCTTCAGGAGTGATATATTTCGGATCAACCCGTTTCAGTAAATCTGGTTCCTCAAATCCTGATTCATAACCTAATTCGCGGTGGGTAGTAAGTCTATCCTTTAATGTCAAAAATGGATTAGCACTAGTAAAGCCAATTTTATCTATTTCAATACTTTTACTATATGCAATGATTTCATCTTTTAACTGGGCATATGCCATATAAAAAACCCTTTCTTTCAAAGTTACATTAATTATATGCTACACTAAATGAAAACTAAAAATAAAGAGGTGTTCTTTTGGAAGATATGGTGCAGCTAACAATAGCTGATGAAGTTAAAAAACTTGTACCTCAATTCAAAATCGGTATGATTACGTATCAACCAATTGTCGTTTCAGACTCCCCGCAAATGTTAAAAGGAAGAATTCGTTTTTATCAGGAGGAAATGGTACTGCAACTTGAAGATAATGAACTTCATCAATACCCTTCAATTGCTGAATGGCGAAAAACTTTTAAGATACTTAATATGGACCCTATAAGGTATCGGCCATCATCTGAAGCTCTCTTACGAAGGTTGAAAAAAGGGGAATTTTTACCATCTATAAATTCAGCGGTCGATATAAATAATTTCTTGTCTTTACGTCATCAAATTCCAATCGGTATATATGATTTAGACCAGTTAAATGGACCTATTTCCATTGGAATTGGCACTAATAAAGATTATTACATAGGAATTAACGAAAAAAAAAACAATATGGAGGGAAAACTTTTATCTTCTGATAATAAAGGACCTTTTGGTAGTCCGATCGTGGATTCAAAACGCTCCATCGTAACCGAAGAAACATCTCAAGCCCTTCACCTCATTTATCTTCAACCCTCAATGAAGGAAAGCGAATGTAAACTATTACTTCAGTCTGTTGGTGAAATGTTCACTCAAATTCATGGTGGTAACTTTCAACTTACAATCGTCACATAATTGGAATATATTTCACGAAAAGGTCACTAAAACTGGTTTATTTATAAGCTAACATGGGAATTAGTAAAGTGTGAAGATAATTGAAAGGATGATGATTGAATGAGTCAAGAAAAAGTATCTATAATTCTGAATAAGCAAATCGCAAACTGGAGTGTACTGTTCGTTAAACTTCACAATTACCACTGGTATGTTAAAGGACCACAATTTTTCACTCTTCATGCCAAGTTCGAAGAGTTCTATAATGAAGCAGCACTTCATATTGACGAGCTAGCTGAACGATTGTTAGCTCTAAGAGGACAGCCTGTAGCAACAATGAAAGAATACTTAGAAACTGCTTCTGTTTCTGAAGCAACTGGAAATGAAACAGCTGATGAAATGGTGTCTTCAATTATTCAAGATTTTGATACGTTAATTGAGGAATTAAAAGAAGGTATGGAAGCAGCAGACACACTTGGTGATGAAACGACTGCAGATATGCTTCTTGCGATTCACCAATCATTAGAGAAACACAACTGGATGTTACGTTCTTTCTTAAAATAATATTCTCACCTAGTAAAAATCTGGTCCTCATTTTATAGAAGGACCAGATTTTTTTACATCTTCACATTTTGCTTTTTATCACCAATAATAAAAGGGATATTCATAAATTTGTACAGTTCCCCAGGTAAAATAAACGTACTCATCGCAATATGAGCTTCTTTGATCATTTGACTGTAATTTTTTGCTCAGTTCATCTTCATAAAGGTTACCTAGAGGTAACAAAGTAAAAAAACTAGTCCATCTTTAGTTGTTAGGTAGTGCAACTGGTAATTCAATCGTATACGCATGATACTGATTTTCATATACTAACTTTTCCATCTCCTGCTCCATTACTTCCTCTACTTGATTTTGTAAGGTATCTCCTTGTGTTGTTTCTTGTTCTACTTCAATTGTGAGTAAATCTATTAATTTTCCCATAATTTTATATCATTTTTGTTGGTTATTCAGTTTCGCGTAACAGGTCTTACATATTGGAGTAATTTGTGTAAAGTATTTGTTAACAGCTTGTTCTTTGTCTGACCACTTTTTGTGCTATCATAAAAACCACTTAAAGTATTTACAGAAAAAAATGGAGGTAGCATATGAAGAAAAGTTTCATTTCTTTAATGACTGTAGCTGCAGTTTGCGGAACATTTAGTGGAGGGGCTCATATTTCTGCTAAAGAAGTTACCGTTGAAAAAGGAGATACATTATGGGGAATTGCACAAGAGAATAATATATTAGTAGATGACTTAAAAGAATGGAACAACCTATCAAGTCACCTTATCTACCCTGATGACCAGTTAAAAGTGGCGCTCACAGAGGAATACCTTATTGAAAAAGGGGATACATTGTCATATATTGTTGAAAAATATGAAGGAGTTACTTTAAAAGAGTTACAGGAGTGGAACCAGTTAGAAGATCCAGACCTTATTAAATCAGGCGATACGCTAACGATTTATGTAAAAGGCGCCCCTTATAATAAAAAAATCGTGACTACTTCTCTAGAAACAAATGAAAACCAATCTATAGAAGAGAGTAATGTAAAAGTAAACGAACAAGGTGAAACAAAAAGCACTACCAATGAAAAACCAATTGTTCAAGAACAAGAAGCTTCAGCAGCTGTGGACGAGCCTATTAAAAGTCAAGAAGATACAAAAGAAGATACTGACGTAGCTATGGAGTTGACAATGACTGCTACAGCATACACCGCATCTTGTGATGGGTGTTCAGGTATTACAGCAACGGGGATTAATTTAATCGATAACCCTGATAAAAAAGTCATCTCAGTTGACCCCGATGTCATCCCATTAGGGTCAAAAGTTTACGTTGAGGGTTACGGTAATGCCATCGCAGGTGATACTGGCGGTGCCATTCAAGGAAACAAAATTGATATTTTCATTCCAAACAAGCAAGATGCAATCAATTGGGGAGTACAAGAGGTTAAGGTTAAAGTATTTAACTAAAATAAAACTACCATGTCAACTACGATATGGTAGTTTTTCTTTAGTTTAAACCTCTACTTCAACTGTCCATTTTTCCAAAATATGAAACTCTTGTAAGCTACTGAGCATATAATATCAATATTATAGATGATACTGTTCTTTATTATCAGTTTTGAGCGTACTCATGATTTAAACGAGAGAGGATGGTGGGATAAATAATGATGAGTACACCGTTTTACTGTAACCAGTGCGGGAGAGACTTAATAGCTGAAGATCATAAAAATAGCGGCGATTTTTGTAATCATTGCAAGAACAAAACAGAAACTCAGATTGAAAATAGTACTTATAAAGGACTATTAGGTGAGTCAACATGGTGGAAGGAGCGCAAATAATGCGCTTTTTTTCTGAAATTTTTTTTCCATAAGGATGAACAACCTCCCGTTAAACAAATAATTTAACGAGAGGCCAACCACTACCATTATCCTTCAATGTCACGTTTATTGTACCCCCAGAAACCGAGGAAAACGAAAATGACTGCAATACTTGTTAAGATGAAAATGTTCAAAATTCCAACTTCCTCTATTGGATATTGTGGAATATGACCAAATGGCGATAGCTTCCCCATCCATTCGGGGAATTGAAGTAAGCCACCTAAATAGACTACAAAGAACGAATATCCTAGATACAACCAAGTAATGCTTGTCAGCTGTGGGAAGTAACCAATCAAAAACACAGCTACTCCAATCATGAGCCATATCGCTGGCAAATAAATCAGGCCAGCATTAAATATGGTAGAAAATGATATAGCGCTTTCCATTACAGATTCAGCTGCAAACCATAAACCAACCAATGATAGCAACAACATGAAGGTCCCAAAGATAATGGAAACTAAAAAATAACTCCCAATTAACTTTGTACGAGAAACTGCTCTTGCTACTAAATGTTCTGTCATATTCTTCTTTTCTTCGCTTCTTAGCTTTATCATAAAGAGTAGCGCTGGAACGGTACAAAGCATAGCAATAACAGACATTAACATTGGTAAAAATTGATCAATTAAAGAAAGTCCTTCTACTGGTGTTAAAAATTCAGCTAACATTTCATTACTTGCAAAAAATGACTCTAAATCTCCAAATACAGAACCGTAGGATGCTCCTAAAATAAACATACCAATCGCCCAGGCAATAATAGCTGTACGTTGTAACCGAATAGCTAAGCCAAATGGATTTTTCAGAAAGCGTGATGCGTGTATTTTACCTGGCTTTGCTGTGAAAAATCCTGCTCCTAGATCACGGATCGTATTTAAATATAAAGCAACGATCATTAAAATAAATGCGGCAACCATCGTTAAAACAATCGGCCACCAATAATTATTAACATACACTTCTGTTCCTAAAATCCACCCTAGCGGTGAAAACCAAGAAAGGGTTTCATTACTAACATCTCCTACAGCACGGATTAAATAAGATACACCTAACACCGTAAAGGAATATCCTATCGCTCCTCGCGAATTTTCTGAAGCTTGAGCAAACAATGCTGTGACACTCATGAAGAAAATACCCGTTGCTCCTAAAGCAGCTCCATATAATAAAGAACCTTGAAGATCTATACTTTCTATTTGTAAAGCAAACAATCCAAAACCAACGATGATAGCTAAAAGTATATTCATAATACACATCACGATCATTGATGAACTAACATTCGCTAACCTTCCCACAGGTAAAGAACGAATGAGTTCAATCCGACCTTCTTCTTCATCAGCACGAGTATGACGAGTAACAAGTAAGATATTCATAATCGCCACAGTGATCGCTGTGAATAGCAACATTTGATGAGCCATCATGGCTCCTGCAGTGTAATTATCTAACCCATATCCAGGTCCAACCATAGCAGTCATTGCTGGGTTTCTCATCGTCTCAGCAATCGCTTGTCGTTCTTGTTCCGACTGATATAAACCTGTGAAGGAAGAAGCCGTAATAATAGTTATTAGACTTATCGCCGGTAACCAAATTGAAAGACGAATTCGATCACTTCTTACAATAAATCGAGACAAACTTCCCGTATGATTATAAAGAGGCTTCCACATCATTCGGCCCCTCCTACTCCTGTTTTAGAAGAATGATTCTCTCCTTCATAATGACGCATAAATAATTCTTCTAATGTAGGTGGTGAGCTTTCTAGCTTCACTATTCCAAGCTGACTAACATATCTCATGACTTCATCCAACTCATCTGCATCCACTTGAAATGAAAATGACTCGTCTTTTATTTCTATATCATGAACACCTTTAAATTCACTTAATGCTGTCATCGGTTGTTTCGTCTCCACGAGTAAATTTATTCTTGTTAAATGACGTAGCTCTTGCAATGTACCAGACTCGATTACTTTGCCTTCCCGAATAATTCCAACTTTATCACACAGCTTTTCTACTTCAGATAAAATATGACTAGAAAGCAAGACACTTTTCCCAGCTTGTTTGGCCTCATTCACACAATCTTGAAATATTTTCTCCATTAAAGGATCCAGACCTGAAGTCGGCTCATCAAAAATGTACAGATCGGCATCCGCTAGAAATGCAGCCACTAAGGCAACCTTTTGCCGATTACCTTTAGAATACGTACGGCACTTTTTCGATGGATCTAGTTTAAACATTTCGATTAATTCTTCACGTCGAATAGAATGATGCGTCCCTCGTAGTTTCATAAATAAATCAATAACTTCCCCACCAGTTAAATTGGGCCATAGATTTACATCTCCAGGTACATACGCAATTCGTTTATGAATTTCGACCGCATCTTTCCAAGCATCCTTTCCAAAGATTTCAACTTTCCCCTCAGTCGCCTTCAAAATACCTAGTAGAACACGAATAGCCGTTGACTTCCCTGCCCCATTTGGTCCAATAAAGCCGTATATTTCTCCTTTATTGACCTCCAAATTAACACCGTCTAATGCTTTAAATTTTCCAAACGTTTTTGTTAAATTGGATGCTTTTAGTATAGTCATGACGTCCTCCTCTTATATTCCACCTTACTTTTACCATTCTTTAACTACAAACTTTAAATTTAAATTATGAAATTTTTTCACTTATATATTTCATAATATATATTAATATTAAACTTTACAACTAGTTATGAAATATTTTATTTGTTTTATTACATATCTTTTATTAAACTAACAGTGAGGTGACAGAAATGGACGGATTTCAAAGGCGTAGAGAACAGAAGAAAAAAGATATACTAGAAGCAGCCACAGTTCTATTTATGGAGCACGGAATTCAAAAAGTTTCGATTTCAGAAATTGCGAAAGAAGCAAGCGTTTCACAAGTTACAATATATAATTATTTTGAAAGCAAGCATAACTTAATTCATGATACGTTTCTTTATTATGTTAATAAGGCTGTCACTGATTTTGAAGAAGTAATTCATAGTGATGTTCCTTTCCCTGATAAAATCAAGAAAATTATTTTTAATAAAAAAGAAGTAGCAAATCATATCCATGAAGAATTTTATCAATACTTAATGAAAGAAAACTCAGCTGAGGGGAATTTTATCGAGAAGATTTACGTAGAAAAAGTAATCCCTTACTTCAAACAACTATTCGAAGATGGAAAAAACCAAGGATTTGTTGATCCAAATTTATCAGAAGAAGCGATTTTATTTTATATTAAAATGCTAAAAGATTATATCCAACAAGAAACCGTCTACCAAAAAGTCTTGCCACTAACGGAAGATATAACGAACATTTTCTTCTATGGAATTTGTGGAAAAAAAGATGAATGATCCGTATAAAACATTGTTATATAAAACAATAGAATTACCTAATCTCCCAAATTTTCTTTTTTTAAATCTCAACATAATTTTCATATAACAAAAAAGCATAACCTCTTTATCATAGAGGTTACGCCATAGTGCTTATCTTTTACTATTAGAAAACAACTGAACAAACTTCGTCATGACAGGCTCGATCGTTTCTTGCACATCTGACATCACTGTAGAAAGATGAACGATATCGTTCGTTTCAAAGTATTCTTTTAAATACGATACCGCTGCCATTGATACTTCTGTATTGACATTTATTTTACAAATCCCTCGATTAATCGATTCAGAAATAATTTCGTCTGGAGTTCCAGAGCCACCATGAAGCACAAGTGGGACAGCAACTTCTTCTTGAATTTTCTCTAGTAACTCTAAGTTAATTTTTGGTTCACCTTGAGACATACCGTGAACTGTCCCAATCGCTGCTGCTAAGAAATCTACACCTGTCTCCTCGACAAAGTGTCTTGCAGATTGAGGATCGGTAAGCGTTCCTGAACCTTCCTCCTCATCAGAATAAGCACCTTTGGCAAGCGAGCCAATTTCCGCTTCTACTGATACACCAGCCATATGTGCAATCTCAACAATTTCCTTCGTGTGTTTAATGTTTTCCTCTAAATCGAATTTTGATCCATCATACATAACAGAAGAAAATCCACAACGGATTGCCCGAATAATCGATTCTTTCTCATAAGCATGATCTAAATGAAGTGCTACTGGCACTGGTACTTTTGCTGCTAACGCGTGTACCATCGCAGCAAAGCCTTCGACATCAACGGTTGGAAAATATCTTTCTCCAAGTGCAATAATTACTGGTTTATTTTCCTTAACTGCCACGTTGATAGCGGCTTGAACCGTTTCTAAATTATAAACATTAAAGGCCGCAACAGCATATTTGTCTTTTTGGGCATCTTTCAAAATTTCTAACGTATTTACAAGCATTATGTACACCTCTTCTTCTTTTAGATTAAAGAACGTCTAGAAAGTCACTATTCTAACCAACTTCCTAGACGTTCATCTTGAGTTTTATCCCGTTTAACTGGCGCTAAGACTCCCACTTCAAGACTTTGAGGTAACAAGAAAGACTAAATGGGAGACGGTTTGAACACAGACTAAGGTCGCCACGTCCTGTGGCAACGTCTGTGTGACCCACATCCTGTGGGCCTCAGTAAACAACCCGATTGGTTTAACTAACATTCAGTGGGGATGAAAGAAAACCCCCACTAAACTTTATAGTCCTGGTAAAATTCCAGAGAATAAGCTTAAAATATAAACAGTTGTAAGCGCTGTTAGTCCAGCGATAAATCCACCTACTGTCCATGCTTTCAATGTTTGTGGGATCGTTAATTTACCAAATTTATTAACTACCCAGAAGCCTGAGTCATTTGGTAATGATAAACCGATTGCACCCGCACAAATCGCAAGACCTAATAAAATTGGAGTCACACCTAAATCAATTGCAAGCGGTCCTAAAATACTAGAAGTTGTTACAAGTGCTACCGTCGCAGAACCTAATGAAGCACGTAAAATTTGCGAGAAAATAAAGGCTAGTAATAGAACTGGGATGCTCCAACTTTGCATCGTCGTAATTAAATGATCACCAATTCCACTTTGGTTAATTACAGCCCCAAACGCTCCACCTGCACCAGTAATTAATAAAATAATTCCTGCAGAGTTAATCGCTTCTGTATAAAGAGTTTGCTTAGACTTATTGATATAAGGCGTTAATACAATAATGGCAACAATAACACTGATAAATAACGCTACGTTTTTATCTCCGATAAACCCTAACACTAATGATAATGTTGTATCTGGGAACAATAATTTTGAAAATGTGTTTAATAAAATTAATAGAATTGGTAAAGCTAACATCCATAACGATAAACTAGTACTAATTTCTTTTTTCGGTGTAAATTCTGAAGTTACAACCTCTTCTTCAATCTCACCAGAGTGGTTAAATCTTTTCCCAATAAACATCCCATACAAATATCCACCGACTAATGTTGCTGGAATGGCACAAATAATACCGTATAAAATGAATAACCCTAAATCTGATTGTGTGTTCTCTGCTACAATTAACGGTCCTGGCGTTGGTGCGATCATACTATGTGAAACGATTAAACCAACACCTAAAGCGGTAACAAACGATACAATTGAAATGCCTGTTTTCTTAGATAAGCTTTTAATTAAACCACTTAAAATAACGAATGCTGCATCAAAGAATACTGGAATAGATACAGCTGTACCTGTAATCGCTAAACCTGCAGGTGATTTTTCCTTTCCGAAAGCTTTTAAAACTGCTTGAGCAATCTTTTCGATTGCACCCGAAGCCGCTAAAAATGTTCCGAAAATAACTCCCAAACCAATCAATATACCAACACCTACTAAGGTGTTACCAAATCCACCTGCTACTATTCCAGGCACTTCATTTAATGGAATTCCAATTACAACTGCTGTTCCTAAAGCTACAGCAATTAATGCGAGGAATGGCTCAAGTTTCATTTTTAAAATTAAGAAAAATAGTGCTGCTAACGATAAGATAAAAATGACAATTAATAAGTTTCCTGTCACCATAATTTAAAATTCTCCTCTCATATAATTAACCTTTTATTTCTTCTAGTTCTATTACAACCTCTTTTAACGTTGTATCTGCACCTACATTCCCTGGGAATACTACATATGGAATATACGGGAAGGTACTCTCCTCACCTGTTTTCCAGACTGGAATTCCTGGAGCAATTTGGCCTGCAACTATCGCTCTTTTTACGCATAATCCTTTTGTCCCTACATCACTAGAGGTAATTCCACCTTTAGCGATAATATAATTCGGTCTTACTTCGAAATTTCGAACGATGCTTGTAACTGCTTCTGAGATTTCCACTGATAATTTAAGTTCTTCTTCCTTCATGCCTTCTCCTAAATCAAGCCGCTCACGCTTCGTGAAGATAACAGTCGTAACTCCATTGGACACCTTCTCTTCTGCTTCTTTTCGAACGCGATCCACTTCTTGCTGAAAAGCGTCTTTGTTTAAAACAAGGTGACAATCAAATTCGATAAAATGCAACGAGTTGACAGTTTGTAATGCTTGAAGTTGTGCGGTTGTTTTTTGAACATGGGAGCCAACGATAATGAGTCCACCGTTACTTAAATTCTCTTCAATTAAGTCATCTCTTTTTAATAATGGGCGTGAAGAAATTCCACCAATTACTTTCGTAAAAGTAGCAGCTGTGCGGAACAAGAAGCGCTTTCCTTTATTCATAGCAAGTGTAAGCGCAATGGAAAAGACCATCACATCATCGTCTTCCAATGCATTCACCACAACTTTATTAAATCCAGAAACATTCATTAATTGCTCCGTAATTCCCTCTATGTCTAGCTTACGAATACTTTCTAATGAAATATAAGTGACATCCTCTTTCGTGTAAGTACCGTTTGTTTTCTCTTCAATCCATTCACCAAGATGACTAGCTTTATATCCAAAAGTTCGATCTTTAGCAAATTCGGTTTCACCTGCTGGGACTAACTTTTCACCGTATTGAACATAATGAATATTATCTACCGTCAGGCGTCCTCCCTGTTTAAAAAAAGGTAATAAAATTTCGCCGTCCATTTTTACATTCGCGTGACGTTCTATCGTTTCTTTCATGACCTCTGTCTCTAATGGATAGTGCCCACGTAATGTAGAGTCTCCTCTACTAATGATGAGGTACGGTTTATTCATAGCTTGAGCAACTTGCTCCACTCTCATGGCAATATCTCGGTGAACCTCTTCCGTTTCCTTTGCTGAAAAGGCTCTTGAGTTCGTTAAAATAAAAAAGATTTGGTTTTCTTCTTGAAACCCTTTTTCAATCGTTTCTTTTGTCCAATCCGTATAGACGCTTACACTATGAACCGTTTGTACACCAGTCGGATCATCGTCTAAAACTATGACTTTATGTTGAAAAGAAGGTCGAACTTCATTCCATAACTTCGTCAATTCTTCTTTATTAATTGGTTGATAAGAAGTAAGGACTTCGTCAACGTTTCTCTCATTTATTGTCATTTATCTCACCCTTTTCTTACTTCTGTTTTAGCTAATTTTTCATAGTATTGGACTAAACCACCGTGATCATCTGCTTGCTTTCCATCCACCTGTAATGCATGGAACATTTCTAACACTTGACTTGATAGTGGTAACGGTACTCCAATTTCATGTGCTGTGTCCATAACGTTCGTTAGGTCTTTTAAGTTAATGTCTATACGTCCACCCGCTTGGAAGTTACGCTCTAAAATCATCGGAACCTTAGCATCTAAAACAGCACTTCCAGCTAATCCTCCTCGGATGGCTTGATACATCTTCTCAACATCAATTCCAGCCTTAGCAGCAAGAACAAGAGCTTCTGACATTGCGGCAATATTGACATTAACAATAATTTGATTAGCTAGTTTAGCTGTAGTACCACAACCATGATCACCAACTAGCACAATATCTTTTCCTACTGAAGTTAAAATGGGCTGTACTTTTTCAAAAATATGCTCTTTTCCTCCAACCATAATCGAAAGTGTTCCGTCAATTGCTTTAGGTTCTCCGCCACTTACTGGAGCATCTAGCATATGCATTCCACGTTCAGCTAACTTTGCTGCTATTTCCTTAGAAGCTACTGGTGTAATGGAACTCATATCTATAACGATCGTTCCTTCACTTGCGCCCTCAATGACACCGTTCTCATCCAAAACAACACTTTTGACATGCTCAGACTTTGGAAGCATCGTAATAATTACTTCACTATTTTGTGCAACTTCCTTTGGACATTGTGCTGCTTTAGCACCTTGTTCCATCATTTCCTTTACCGCTGTTTCATTTATATCAAATACTGTAACTTCATAACCATTTTTTAATAAGTTAAAAGCCATTGGCTTACCCATTATGCCAAGTCCGATAAAGCCTAATTTCATGTGTATTTCCTCCTCGTATGTTATAAAGCGTTTTCATGACCTGAGTTTATTGTACACAATTTGTTCATTTTTGTATACAATAATATTAAAATTGTATACATTTTTTATACTTTTAAATGTACGTCATTCCATCTATACTTTAAGTAGAGACCGAAAGTAATGAGTTCGTCCTCTTAGGGCCAAAACAAAAATGGAAAAAAACTTATTCCCTAAGGACATTTCGAACTTTATAAAAAGGAGGATAGGCTGTTGCAATTAGCAGGGTTAGCAGCAGTCGAATCAAAGTGACCAAACAAACAACAGCTTCTATTCAGGCATATGAATTTATACGTGATAAAATATTAAATGGTGAACTTTCAAGTGGAACCAAATTAGTAGAGGAAAAATTAGCTCTTGAATTAGGGATGAGTAGGACGCCTATTCGGGAGTCTATTCGTAAGTTGGAGCAAGAAGGATTAATTAAACAAAAGAAAGTAATTACGCCAACAGAGTCGGACCTCCGCCATATTTTTCAAATTAGAATGTTATTAGAAGGCTTTGCCTGTCGATGTGCCTCATCTTATATGACTGAGGAAACCTTACAAAAATTAGAGAACTGCGTGTCTACCGCAAAAACGGGGTCGGTGGAAGAAACGATGAAGGCAAACAAAGAATTTCACGATCTGATCGTTCAAGCCAGTAATAATCCAGTCATGATTGATATTATTGATCGAATGCAGTCTATTATTTATCTTTTCCGTAAAACCGTTGTCCTTCACAAACGACCGTTTCTTATTGATGAACATCAAGAAATTTACGAGGCAATTCGTGCTCATGACGGAGATCGGGCAGAACAACTAATGAAACAGCATTTACAATCCGATTGGGACTTTTGTTTACATTTATTAAAGCAATAGTAAATACCAAAGCAAAAATAAGGTGCCCAAAGTTATGTGATATGGGCACCTTATTTTACTTTTAATTAATTTATTTTTATAAAGCACATACTCAGTCCCTTTGAAACTCCACTTTTTCCATCTACCCCTTTACTATGTTATGCTTAATGAGTTAGATTTTTTAGGAGTTGAGTTATTTGATTACCTACAAAGGAATCCACCATGTTAGTTTAACGGTTACGAACTTAGATCAAGCTAAAGATTTTTACAGCAACATTTTAGGCTTAAAAGAAATTGAACGGCCTGCTTTTGACTTTCCAGGCGCTTGGTATGAAGTAGCAAACGGTCAACAGCTTCATCTCATCGTTCTACCTAATTCTCAAACCATTAGAAAAGATCAAAGTTTAAATAGCAGAGAAGGCCATTTTGCCATTAGAGTCGCCAACTATACTCACACATTGGACTGGTTGAAACTGCATCAGATTGAAATTTTAGAAAAACCAAAGAGCGTAAGTGGCTTCGCACAAATTTTTTGCGCCGATCCAGATGGTAACTTAATTGAACTTAATGTTGATCAAGCAGATATGAAAAAGTAGTAGAACTACTCACAGAGTGGTGCTACTGCCAGTTGTCGTGATTAAAAAAGGTGACTCAAAAGCGTCTGAGCTCTTCGCTCCTAACCTCACTTTTGAGTCACCCTATTATTGAAGTACGTTTACTTTGATACTTGCGGCTTGATCAGCAATGATGGTCACAGCAGGATGCTGTTTTAATACGGATGCAGGAAAGTTTTCACTTACTTCACCATGTAATAATTTATAGAAAGCTTCACTTTTACTTTCACCCGAAATAAGCAAAAGAATTTCTTTACTTTTCATAATCGTTCCAATCCCCATCGTAATCGCCCTTTTTGGAACTGCTTCTAGGCTATCAAAAAAACGAGCATTCGCTTTTCTTGTTGTTTCAGTTAAATCCACAATATGAGTGGTTGATTGAAACGAAGTTCCAGGTTCATTAAAGCCAATATGGCCATTACTACCGATACCTAGAATTTGAAGATCAATACCTCCATGGTTTTCAATCAATTTTTCATATGCAGATGCTTCTTTTTGTGGATCATTAACATCTCCATTAGGAATAAACGTATTCGCTTGATTTATATCAATATAATTAAATAATTTATCATTCATATAATAACGATAACTGTTCGGATCTCCCGCAGACAATCCAATGTATTCGTCTAAATTAAATGTTGTAATTCCCTCGTAAGATGTCTGGTTTTTTTGATGGTCGTTGATTAAATGTTGATACAGCCCCACAGGCGTTCCCCCTGTTGCCAGTCCAAGATTCAAACGTGGGCTTTTCTGAACTTTCTCTATTACATATGCTGCCGCTTTTTGACTCATTTCTTGATAATCTTTCACTTCAATGATCTTCATTCTGTAAGCCCTCCTCTCTCAAAAGCATGCTTCCCTCTGCAAAATGTCATCGTAACTTCTAAATCTTTATTAACAATAACGATGTCTGCATCTTTTCCTTCAGCTAGACTCCCTTTTTTATCATCTATTTTTAATAACCTGGCAGGGTTACCTGAAGCCATTTCGATCGCATCCTTGAGCGTACAACCTGTATAGGCAACGATATTCTTAAGGGCATCACCTAATTTTAAAATACTCCCCGCAAGTGTACCATCATGCAGGACCGCTTCCCCATTCTTTACAGTAACTTTTTGCCCACCTAAATCGTAAATACCGCTTTTTAAACATTTTGCTCTCATCGCATCGGATATTAAGATCATTCCCGTATTACCCTTATGCTTATAAGCCAGCTTTACCATTTCTGGTCTGACATGAATTCCATCCGCAATAATTTCAGCCATTAATTCCACGTGCAAAAGAGCAGCCCCAACTACACCTGGCTCCCGGTGGTGAAGCCCCCTCATTTGATTATAAAGATGCGTAACACCTCGCGCGCCTGCTTGGATCGCGCAATTTACTTCTTCATAAGTAGCATCAGTATGACCTATGGAAGCGACGATACCATTTTCGACGAGATAACGAATCATCTCAAAGCCCCCAGGCTGCTCAGGAGCTAATGTAACTAGCTTAATATTTCCTTTGGATAATTGTTGCCACTTTTTAAAGGTTTCCAAGTCTGGCTCAATGATATGCTCGAGAGGTTGTGCTCCTGCTCTTTTTGCGTTAATGAATGGTCCTTCTAAATGAATACCTAAGATCTCTGCTTTTCCAGACGCTTGTCCCGCTGTTATTAACTCACCAACATTGGTTACAGCTTGATCAATAGCTTCGACCTTTTGTGTCATCGTAGTTGCTAAAAAGCTCGTTGTCCCTTCTCTCGGAAGGGAACTTACCATTGTTTCTAGCGCGTCCTTTGTGGCATCCATCGTATCGGCACCATTAACCCCATGAATATGAATATCGATAAAACCAGGAATGATCTTGTCATCGGGAGCTACCTCAACAACATCATATTCTGCATCAATCTTTTGATGCTTCCATTCGCCTATTTCAACGATCTTTCCACCTTTAACCTTGATATATCCATTTTCAATTATCGAGTCTTCTGTATAAACTTGCCCGCCTTTAATTAAAAGTGATTTGCCTGTAGCCAACATTGGTAACTTCCTTTCTAGCTCTTGTAACTCCGAGTCTATGCCTTTTTTCATAAGATCTTCCTACAAGACATAAGTTTCTCAAACTTCCACCCAGTCCTTCTGTTTCATTAAAGCTAACCATAAGAAGTTAGTAAAACGGGATAAATCAAAAAGAAGGGCTAGCTTGAAAGCAACTTACATCCACTTATCAGCACAGCCCAACTTACACAGCTTTTTCTATTATTTAAACTGACGTCTTAAAAAGAGTAGATGCTACAAATACTTTTTGGCAATGGCTTGTGCGAAAGCTACCTTTTCTTCTGAGAGTAGTTCCATTGGTTGTCGGCAATATCCAGAGTCTATACCTTTAACTTTTAGAATTTCTTTGATTGTTTGATATAGTCCATTATTTAAAATGTCCGTAATTAAATCATTTGTAATATGTTGAACTTCTCGTGCTTCATCAATTTTTCCTTGTTGAGCGAGTTCAAAAATTTGTCTTGCCCGTTGACCATTTACATTAAATGTGCTACCAATAGCACCATCAATACCTAAAACGGTAGCAGGGAGAAGCATTTCATCAAAACCTGCATAAATTAACTTCTCTGGAAACGCCTTTCTCATTCTTTCTAGTAAATAAAAGTCACCAGCTGTAAATTTAACACCAATAATTTTTTCATTCTCAAAAAGTTCCGCAAATTGATCCAGGCTCATATTAACACCTGTTAAGAAAGGTATTGAATAAATAATCATCTTACTGTCGACAGCGTTTATTATGCTATTATAGTAATGTTTAATTTCATTAAAATTAAACTTGTAGTAAAAAGGAGTAACTGCAGAAAGTGCATCATACCCGAGGTCTGTAGCATATTTTGCGAGCTCAATTGCTTCTTTTAAATTAACCGAACCGACTTGGGCAATTAATGGAACTTGATCCTTTACTTCATCCTTTGTTATACGGAAAATTTCTTTTTTCTCTTCCGTAGAAATCATGAAGTTTTCACCCGTACTTCCATTAACATAAAGTCCATCTACCTTACATACATCCAAGTTATAACGAATAATTTCTCTTAATCCTTTTTCATTGATATTTCCGTCTTTGTCATATGCGACCATTAATGCAGTAATAACACCTTTCATGTTAAACCTCTCCTATACTATTATGTGATTTAATCTTCGTTAGGCTATTTACAAAACGTTTTGTAATTTCCATCGGTCTCGTAATCGCTGATCCTACAATACAAGCGTAAGCTCCAGAATCAACTGCTGACTCTAGATCGTCTGTTGTCCAATAGCCACCTTCAGCCATTACAGGAAGATCTAATTTTGTAGCTAATCTTTTCAAGAGCTCGATATTCGGAAGTTCTACCCCGTTTGTATAGGGTGTATATCCAGAAAGAGTCGTAGCAACAAGGTCAAACCCTAGCTCACTTGCATATACTCCTTCCTCATACGTAGAAACATCTGCCATAAGGAGTATCTCAGGAAATTTTTCTCTAACTTCTTGATAAAAATCTTCTAACATTCTTCCATTCGGCCTAATCCGATTTGTAGCATCGAGTGCGACAATTTCTGCACCTGCACGAGCGACTTCTTCGACTTCTTGTATCGTTGGTGTTATATAAATCTCACTATCGTCATAATCTCTCTTTACAATTCCGATAACAGGAAGATTGACTTCTTTTTTAATCTCAACGATGTCTTCATAACTATTTGCTCTTATGCCTACCGCTCCTCCCCGTTTAGCTGCCACTGCCATTTTAGACATGATGTATGAACTGTGTAGTGGTTCATCAGCTAAAGCTTGGCAAGAAACAATAAGACCTCCTTTCAATTGCTCGAAAACATGCTGTTTATTCATTGTTCCTCTCTCCTAGGACTCAAATTTAGTTTCTATCTCTTTCTAATCGACTTAATAAAGCTTACTTGATATATTCTCTGTAATTTTCATCTTGATGGCTTTAGCGTCTTCAACGTTTTTCATCGTTAAACCTGTACAGATTAAATCAATGAGATAAAGTTGAGAAATCTTTGATATTAATGACCCACTATCAAGCGGGCTTTCTTTCGCTGACGATAATAGTACAATATCTGCATATTTTGTTAATGGAGACTTCACGTAATTCGTCAACGCTATAACAGTTGCATGATTTTCTTTGGCAATCTGGACTGCATCAACAATGTCCTTTGTACTTCCAGTTAGACTTATAGCAATTACCACTGTATTTTCATTCATTGATGAAGCACGCATAATTTGAAGGTGGGAGTCAGTAATCACACTCGTTTGTTTACCAATTCGCATTAAACGATTTTGCATATCTAACCCAGCTATACCCGAAGATCCTATTCCAAATATCACAATGTCATTTGAGGAATCAATGATATTAATCGCTTCTTTTAAGTCATCTTGACGTATCATTTCCGACGAATCCTTAATCGCTTCAATAATATTCTTTTTAATTTTTTCGACGTATGTTTCTTCCCCATCATCTCGTGTTACAACAGATACTTCTTGTGCTAACAAAAATTTAAAGTCCTGGAAACCTTTAAAATTAAGTTTTCTAAAAAAGCGCAAGACCGTGGCTTCTGCTACCCCGCACGCCTCTGACAGTTCAGTCAAAGAATGATATAAAACATATTGACTATTATGACGAATATAATCGTATATCTTATTCTCTGACTTTGTGAAGGTATGCTTATGTTGTTCCATGATAATAGATGGTTTTGTTCCATTCATTTTGTTTAATTGTTGATTTGGCAATTTTAAGTCACTCCTATAGGATTTCAAATTGCATCATGAAGTTCTTTGTTGCACCTAAGAGATTTGCCTTATTTCCATATTCGGCTAATTGAATCTCTAGATTTCTAGCATGGTTCGGCATCACTTTCTGATAAACAGAATTTTTAATGGAATTTAACAAAAATTCTCCTTGTTCTGAAATGCCTCCACCAATAACAATAAGTTTTGGATTTATGATGTGAATTAAAGTTTTTAATCCTGTAGTTAAATCATCAATCCATTGATTATAAATCTGAATACTTTTCGTTTCTCCTGATTTTACATGAACAAAAAAATCAATTAAACTTATGGCGTGTCCATACTTTTTAGATACAAGGTCTTCAAGTGCTGAACTTGAAGCGTACTGTTCATAACAACCGTTACTACCACATGTGCATTTTTCCCCGTGGGGGTAAAGTGTCATATGACCAATCTCCCCTGCAGAAAAGCCTTGCCCAGTATATAGTCGGCCATTTAAAAATAAAGCACCACCGACTCCTGTCCCTAAAGTAATACAGAGAAAATCATCCGTATTTTGCGCAGCTCCCTGCCAATGTTCACCTATGGCTGTACAATTGACATCATTTTCGACTTTAACGGGTAATTTTAGTTGATCATAGATACGTTCTTCAATATTTAATCCTGTATAATTAGGGATGTTATCGGTCGCATAGACAACAATGCCATTATCGGAATCAATTTGTCCAGCTGTACTAATGGAAACTCCATGTATATCCCACTTTTTCATTAACTCTTTCGATAATAAGACTACCTTTTGAATAACAGCTGCTCCACCTAAATATGCATCTGTTGGCACGGATGAACTAAACAATAGTTGTCCTTCTTTATTTGCAACTCCATATTTTATCGAAGTACCGCCAATATCAAATACAGCTATTAACATATTTTTTCTCCTACCTCTTTTTAACCTGTCCACATATCCACCTGATCTTCTTTGGTCATTTACCTATATTCATCATACTACTTTGATAACTAGATGTCAATAATACAATACAAAATGATAACTAACTGTCATTTTGTATTGTATTGATCCTAACTGGCTCGAATAAATTAAAGTCAAAGCAGTTTCTCAAAAGTATTCTAATGATCAAAATGAAAGGCAATACATCCTTCTTTTTCCGAAATGTATAAGCGTTTATTATATTCTGATTTCTCATGAGGGTAATCTTCACGATAATGAGCCCCTCTACTTTCTTTTCTTTCTAGCATTGCTTTTAGTAAAAGTTGCGATAACTTTATAAAATTTCGAAGCTGAACAACTTGCTTTCTAGAAGCTTGATGTTCGAACAACTGCCGTAGATTTACATTCGAATTCATCTTATTAATTTCGTCTATCGCTGCAATGAGTTGTTGTTCTGAACGGACAACATTTCCCGAATACCACATCATTTCCTTTATCTTATCAATCATATGATGAATTGATTCTGCTTGATCAGCTTCCGATTTCGGCGTTACATCTTGTGCCGTTTCCCCACCTTCATTAAAGGTGTACAGTTCTTCTAACTGACTAATAAATTCAGATTCAGTAATGGTATAAAAATCTTTCTTTTGAATATATTCAACACAATCACTCGCCGCTCGCTTTCCAAATACCATACAAGCTCCCGTCGAGTTACCACCAAGTCTATTCGCTCCTTCAATATTACAAGAAAGCTCTCCAATCGCATATAAACCATCAATCCCAGTTCGCCCATACGTATCGATATACACACCACCATTACTCGCATGAGCGAACGGCGCAATCCGAACTTCATTATCTGTAAGATGAATATTTTTTTCTTTTAACCAGTTTAAATAGACGGTATAAAACTCTTCCTTATTAGCATAAAGCTCATTATTAAACAACAACTTAAATCCTTTTTCATTTCGAGTCGCAATGATTTCTTTCATCATCGCAATATCAAAATATTTCGATTCCAATGTATGAGTAAAAGGACCATGTGTACTTCTAATCTCCAAACATTTTTGTTTTGTTAATTCTTTAGGAAGATAGGCGTCAAGCAAACTTTGTCCATGATCGTCAACAATATCATCACAATACATTAAGGTTTGCTCCCCGAATAATGTTTTATATCGGGGAGTTGTAATACCAGGAATAAACTGAATAAATTCCATGTTAACCAATCGAGCGCCAACCTCAAGTGCAAGAATATGACCAGAACCATCCACATCGTTTGGATTTAAGTTGTGTTTATAGATACTTCCAAATCCACCAGAAGCCAAAATAATTGCTTTACACTCAACTAAAACGAATTCGTTGTTTTCATCTAAAAGAATCGCTCCAACAACGGTATTCCTATTTTTGATGATTTTAATAACAACCGATTTTTCTAGAATTTTTAAATCTTCATACTCAGAAAAAATAGTTTGAACATTTTCACGAATTTGATCCCAATCACTTAATAAATAAATATCTCGTGAATGATTAGCAAAGCAAGCTTTACGCTCTCCTTCTAACTTCTTAGCGTGAACACCAATATCTTCGTATTCGGTAACACTTTCTTGAATTTCTTGAACATACACAGCAGCTAAATCAGGTTGATGCATCCCTCTTCCCAAATCTTCAATATCGTCAAGAAAGAGTTGATGATCTTCTTGATCTTTCGTTACTTGTGTTCCTAATGATGCTTTCAATGGATAAAAACTTGAACCTGAGGCTACCTTCATCTTTGTAACCATGATGACGCTATTTCCTTGATCTGCTAATTCTTTGCTCGCTTTAATCCCAGCAAGTCCACTTCCAACGACCAATGCATCTGCTTTCATTTTTCTACTCAATTTCATCATACATTCACCCAGATCTGCGTTTGTATTCATTGTTTTATAATGTTATTACTTGTGATCATAATAAGTGAGCGGCTGATCTTCGGCCTTACTTTTACCAGAAAAAATTAAACTAAAAACGTATCCAAACACAATGGAAGTTACTAGGTTAATGAGAGAATATGCCCACAATGTTGTATCTGTGAAATAAGAAACATAAATGGCAACAATCGCTGTCGCAAAGAAACCGATGAGCGCTCCCTTTGTATTCGCTTTCTTCGTTAACACCCCAAGTGTAAATGTACCACCAATAATTCCTAGAACTAATCCCATTAATCCATTAAACCAAGCATAAGCCGAACTCACATCAGAATGTGCAAGAACAATGGCAAACGCGATTGAAAAAATACCAACAACAACCGATACAATTCTAGCGATGCGAGTACCTTTCTCATCACTTAAATCTGGTTTCAAAACCTTTTGAATATCTAATGTCCAGCTTGTCGCAACACTGTTTAACCCTGTTGAAAGTGTGGATTGACCTGCTGCAAATAAACCAGCAATTAACAGTCCAGAAATTCCAACAGGTAGTTCGTTTACAATAAAGTTCGCAAAAATTAAATCTGACTTTCCAGTTGGTAACGGTCCTGCTTGCTGAGTATAAAATACGTAAAGAGCAGTCCCAATGAAAAAGAATAAAGTTGCAGTACTAATAGAAAGCACACCATTAAAAATCGTCATTTTATTCATTTCTTTTAAATCGTTCGTTGTTAAATAACGTTGGACCATATCCTGACTTGAGATATAAGAAAATGCAGTTGAAAGCCCTGCTCCTAAAAAGATAATGAATAAACTATCTTTTAAAATATTTGGATCAAAAACGACCACATCACTAAAGAATTTGTTATCTTCAATACCCACTTTAAATACTTCTGACATTCCTCCATCGATAGCGAACAGAAGAACAATTAAAGCAAAAACACCGCCACCAATTAACACAACACCTTGGATAAAGTCAGTCCATAAAACAGATTTAATTCCACCGAATGCCGAATATACGGTCGCAATAACACCCATAAAGAGGATAATGAGGATCGGACTTAATCCCGTCACATATGCTAACGCAATCGCAGGCAAATACATAATAATGGACATTCGTCCAATTTGATAAATGATAAATAACAAACTTCCTAGCATTCTTAAATTTTTATCAAATCGTCTTTCTAAATACTCATACGCTGTGTCCAAATTTAAGTTTCTATATACCGGCAGGAAGAATATAATCGCAATCGGTACGGCGATAAAAAGCCCTAACTGCGCCACCCATAACTGCCAAGTGCCTATATAAGAATTTCCAGCAATTGATAAAAATGAAATAGGACTTAAAAGCGTTGCAAATAAACTAACGGATGTTACCCACCAAGGGATGGATCCATCTCCCTTAAAAAATTCTTTCCCTTGTATTTCCTTCTTCGCTACCGCTATTCCAACATACAAAATAAATAACAAATATCCGAATAAGATAATATAATCGATAATTGCAAATTGCCCTTCCATTTGTTTCCTCCTCAAGTTATCTCATGTAGTCAAGAGACTTTTTGTAATTATTTAATTTTTACTACTTGTTTCTAATACATTGAGTCACCAAAAAGACTGCTTATTAATATACACCTCCACTCCTTACGTTTATTTTTTATTTCCCCTTCGCCTGGTGGGAAATAGCTGAAAGCACTTTCAATAATCAGAATATATCATTTTGGTAGTCGATTGTCAATTTCATTTTAGTAAATGACAATTATCTATCAGAGTGTATTACTATTCATTAGACGTTCCCCCTAGAAAATACTTAACTTAACGTCAGGGGCCTGGTTCCTCAAGCTTTAACGGGGAGATTTTGCACAGCAAACTTCTCCTAATGTATGAGGAGTTTAAAGATATTGAAGGACAATTATTTACCAATTACTATGCAAGTAAGTTTTTCCAGCTAACCAAAATAAGTAGGCTTATTAAATATAGTTTGTTACGATATGTTAATTCATGAAGTATCTTCTAGTATATTGAATAAGGGCTAAATAAAAAAAGCTCCTTGGTCTGCCTTTAAACACCAAAGAAACTGTAAAAATCGGACCTTAATAGAAACCAAAGGAGTATACCAAAAACTCTATCACGGGGGGTGTTTAGCAGTACCAAGACTTACACCAAATGGAGAAACGGTAAGTGCCAGTGCGGTTGTCCTCTTGGAGATCGTGGGTTTTATCGTGTCGAGCAAACATCGAGAGCTCTAACTACGGAAGAAGTATATGAAATTATAAATGACTTTGGTGAAGCAACACGCCGTACCATTGAAGCTGGATTTGACGGAGAAGAATTGCACGGTGCAACAGGATATTTATTACAACAGTTTGTTTCACCACATTCGAACTTACGAACAGATGAGTTCCAAAACCGCTATTTATTTGCCATCAAACTGATTGAAGAAGTAAAGCGTGTTATCAAACAATACGCAACACAACCAGAAGAACCTGAAACATCTGGGATAACAATGAAAGAAACATTTGAGTTACTTGATACTTTGATTGAATTCAACATAATGAAGGTGAGTTAATTAGACACCAACTCACAACAACCGATTACCTTCAAGCTGTTATTCCAATGCTTTTGTGAAAGTAAATTTTAGAAGTCACGGGTTGGTTTCCAGATGTACGATAAATTAATTGGTAATACAAGAAAACTACCACATTCGCTCTTCCTTTTGCGAGTGTGGTAGTTTTCTTAATGCTGAAAGTAATTATTTAATAACTTAACATAGTAATTTTTGTAAACCTTCTGTTGGAATATCGATGATTTTTGAGTCTGCTTTTCGCTTTTTATAGTCATCAAGAGGGTGCTTACTTAGTGACACACTTTTTTACAATTAGCTAAACCAACCACTTTACATTTGAATTTAGATAAAAAGAGAAAAGAATGGTTCTGAGTGTATTTTCCTACTATCATCGTTGTTAACTGATTAAAAGAAATTCTCTTGTACGTATAATTAAATTTTTTCGTAACTGCTCGCGCGGGGCAATTATCACCAGAGTAGGTGCAATAATTACTATGTAAGGTGCAATTATTCCCGACCCAGGTGCAATTCCGCCAGGTACGAATGCAATCCACCGCCCCGCCCTGTCACAATTCCCCTCTACCTACCCTACACCATAAAAATACCTCCGTTTATATCTACTGTTGTTCCGGTGATATAACCAGCTTTTTCAGAACAGAGGTAGGATACTAGGGATGCCACCTCTTTTGGGGTCCCAGAGCGGCCAACAGGGATTTCGCTAATAAATTTTTGGTTCATCTCTTCAGTGGACGTCTTGGTCATCGGGGATTCAATTCTGCCTGGGGCGATACAATTTGCAGTAATTCCGTATGAGCCATATTCCGAGGCAACCGTCCGGGTAAAACCGCCCATTCCGCTTTTAGAGGCTGAATAATGAGAGCCGGCAATTCTGCCGCTTGTTCGTCCCGCTAGTGAGGAAATGTTGACAATGCGGCCCCACCCGCCGCGTTGCATATAAGGCAGGCTTTCCCTCGTGCACAAAAATGTACCCGTCAAATTGACATTTAGGACATTTTCCCACTCATCTAGCGGGATTTCGTGCGTGCTGCGGCGCTTTCCATTTACTTTTGGAGAAATTCCGGCATTATTGATAAGAATCTCAATTGTGCCGTACTTTTCACCGATATATTTGAAGGCGTCGATCACTTGTTGCTCATTACCTACGTCAAGCGTAACTCCTTCAACTTTTACATTTTTTCCCTTGAAATCTTCAACCGTTTTTTGTAGTTCATCCTCGATGATATCTGTTAATACTAGTGTTGCACCCTCGGCTGCTAGCTCAGCAGCTATTTCAGCACCAATTCCTCGGGCTCCACCTGTAATCACCGTAATTCGATCTGATAGTTCCATTCCTTTCACATCCTATTATTATTAAATATAAGTTCTTCAATGAAGCGTAAGTTCTCGTCGTATTACATATTCATTCTTGATTGGCCGCCGTCGACATTGATCGTAGCACCGGATACCCAAGAGGCTTTTTCCGAGGCTAAAAAAAGAACAACATTCGCTACTTCTTCAACGGTGCCAAACCTGCCTGCTGGGATCTTTTGTTGAATATATGCTTTAATTATGTCAGGATTTTGGTCTAAACGTTTCTGCCAATTGCCAGTGGGATGCAAGATTGCACCAGGTGCAACGGAATTCACACGAATTCCTTCTTTAATAACCTCGTCTGCTAATGCTTTTGTAAAACTAATCATTGCTGCTTTTGCATTATTATAGGTTGGCTTTCCGCCTGACTCCCTGCCTGTAATCGAGGAGATATTAATAATGCATCCTGACTGTTGTTCTTTCATAATTGGCAGAACCAGTTTGCTAAAATGAACGGCGGTATAATAATTTAAATTGATAGCTTCTTCAAATTGTTCGAGCGGTGTTTCATAAACGGTTGTCCCATTACTTCCACCGACGTTATTTACTAAAATATCAATCGTTCCGAATTTCTCCACATAGTCAGCAAAAGCTCTGGCTCTCTCCGATTGATCCATTGCATCGACTTGAATCGTATACACATCTTTAAGCTCTTTTTTGGCTTGCTCTAACCCTTCATTTGAGCGGGCCATAATCGTTACATTGGCCCCCTCCTCGATAAAAGTCGAAGCGATTGCTTTGCCAATTCCTTTTGACCCTCCCGTAATAAGTACGTTTTTTCCTTTTAGATGTAATTCCATGACTCCATCTCCTCACTTAAGGTTGAAGAAGAATTTTCGGTCCTCCATTATTGAGAAGCGATTCCAAACCCGTTTCCCATTTGTCTAATGGATAGATCTTGTCAATCAGTAGCTGTGCTTTGTCCTCACATTGAACCATTAATTCAATCGCATGGATCCAATCTTCACGTATCGCGGCAATACTGCCCGTAATTCTTAATTCTTTATAAGCTACGGTCATAAAATCGACTTCGATTTTCGATGATTTGGTTCCCACTTGAATGTATTGTCCTTTTGGTACAATCAGTTCGAGCCCCATATTGACGGCACTTTCATGTCCGGCACATTCAAAAACAATTGAAATCTTTTCAGCCCCGATTTCTTCTTTCCATTGATCATTCATGAACACTTTATCCGCTCCAAGAGCTGAAGCAATTTTCAATTTTTTTTCATCCATTTTTGTTCCGCAGACCAATGTTCTGCATCCGTGTTGTTTGGCAACCAACAGGGTGAGTAATCCAATTGTTCCAGGACCCGTAATTAATACTGTATCCGTTGGTTTTATTTCTGCTTTATACACAGCTCTCACTGCTACCGTTAAAGGCTCGATCATTGCTGCTGCTTCGTCACTAATCTGGTCAGGAAGGTGATAGATTTGATCCTTATGTAGAACAATATATTCTGCAAAACTACCATCTGCATCAAATCCAATTCGAGTTCGATCCTTGCACAAATTAAATTGACCTGTGTGGCAATATTGACATGTCCCACATGAACGTATCGTTGGCTGAGCGGTGATACGGTCACCTTTTTTTATATTGTCAACGGAGGCTCCAAGTTCGACTACCATTCCGACAAACTCATGTCCGACAACCACTTTCTCGATATTCTCCCTTAAATGGTATTGGCCCTTTAGTAGTTTAATATCTGTACCGCAAATTCCAGTGCAGATCACTTTGACCAATACCTGCTCATCCCCCACTTGAGGGATGGGTAGTGTTTCGACAACTACTTGATTATCATTTTTACGTAAGACAATTCCCTTCATTGACATTAAAACAATCAACATCCCTTCTTTTCTAGTTATCCGATTTTCAAAATAACTTTACCGATATTTTTATTGTCCTCTAGACACTTATGCGAAGCTTCCGCTTCCGCCCAATCAAAGACAGTGTCAATCACAGGCACTAATCTGCCATCCTCGAAGCGATCAGATGAGAAATTATAAAAGTCTTGAGTGAGTTTTACTTTTTCCTCAATTGTTCGAGACCGGAGTGTCGAACCTTTAATCTGAATTCTTTTCATTAAAATATCTCGTATATTAATTTCCTTTTGATAACCACCTAAAGCAGCAATAATGATCCATCTGCCATCTACTGCAATCGACTTAACATTATCATCCCAATACGATGCCCCAATAAAGTCTAAGATGACTTGAACACCTTTGCCATCTGTAATGTCGAGCACTCGCTCAGAAAACGATTCTTCCTTATAATTGATCGTATAGTCAGCACCAAGAGATATACATGCTTCCAACTTTTCTGCGCTTCCAGCGGTAACAATTGAAGTTGCCCCCTTCTCTTTGGCTAACTGAATTGCTGCCGTTCCAACTCCACTCGCTCCAGCATGAATTAAAACAATCTCACCTTCACTTAATTCTCCAAGTTGGATCATCTTTAAGTAGGCTGTTAAATAGGCTTCTGGAATCGCCGCAGCCTGCTCGAATGAAAAATTGTCCGGCATCCTCATGGCCATACTCGCAGGAATCCTTGCTTTTTCGGCATAACCGCCGCCTGGTAAAAGCGCAAACACACGGTCACCAATTTCCCAATCATTCACTTTGGCACCTACCTTTTCAACAACACCAGCCATTTCTAGTCCTAGAATAGGGGACTCACCTTTTGGAGGTGGATATAGACCTTTTTTCTGAAGTAAATCAGCACGATTCAGTGCAGTTGCCTTAACGGATACTAACAATTCGTCTTCACCACATTGCGGATCTTCAAAATCTCCAAGATACAACTCTTTTGTTTGTTCATCTACTAATACTGCTTTCAATCCTCTCGCCACCTTCGTAAAAGTCTTAAATGGATGAACAGGTATTTTATCAATCGATAAAATACCTGCCCCTTTCACAATTCTTTTTCTTTACTGATTCAATTGCTCAATGAGCTCACCGTAAACGTCATACATTTCTTTCACTACTTCTCCATATTCATCACCAGCCATCCAATCAAGTGGTAAATCCATGTTTTCTGCTACTTCAATAAATTCTGGATCTGCAATTGTCTTTTGAATTACATCGCTCCACACTTCGATAACTTCATCAGGTAACCCTTTTGGACCGCCAATAGCTAACCATGAAGTAATGTCAAAGTCGTATCCAACTTCTCTCGCTGTCGGTGTATCTGGTGATAATTCCCATCTTGCGTCACTTAATGAAAGTAATAAACGCAAATCTCCATTTTCTATAGCACCCTTATAAGCTCCTGGGTTATTGATTCCAAAAGCAGTATGGCCACCAAGTAACGCAGACATTGCTTCTCCACCGCCATCAAAACCAATACTCTTCCATGATGGTACATTATCTTCTGCTTGGTCTAACATCATCATACCTAGAGTCGTAATTCCACCAGGACCAGAATCACTATAAGCCATACCTGGATTTTCACGTGATGCTTCTAAAAATTCGGCATAATCGGCATAAGGTGCATCAGCTTTTACGGCAATACCGTAAAGATATTTACCCCATCCACCAATGTAAGTAAAGTCATCTACTGTATACGCCACTGTTTGATTATGTGGTGTAATCGTTAACGGCTGTAAAGACGTATTTCCTAGTGTATATCCATCTGCCTCCCGTCTAGCTAGCTCTGATAATCCAACCGTACCACCGCCACCAGTGACATTTTCTACAACAACTGTTTCCCCTAAATATTTTTCAGCTACAGCGAAAAATTGTCTATAGGCAAGATCCGTTGCTCCACCCGCTGAGTATTGGACATAGAACGTCACCGGTCCTTCTGGATAACTAGATCCAGACTCAGTTGCTTCCTCTTCAGATGCTCCTCCGTTACTTGCTTCATTGTTTCCATTTTCATTTCCCGATTGAGTCTCCTCAGAACCACATGCTGCTAAGAATAAAACTAAAAATGCTACGGCTAAGAACTTGATGATCTTTTGCATACCATTAACCCTCCTAATTTTTAATAGAAATTGATTACTAGAAACCTTAGTTATATATCTGTGTATCACCACCTTAAATGGATTTAAACTTATACAATTACACTATTGAGACACAGATTTTCCATTATTTTCAGCTCTTGATTTAATAAAATAACTAACAACTGTAACTAACGTAATCGCGATAAAAACTAAAGCAATCGGTCTTTCAAAAAAGAATAAAAGTCCGTTATCTGAAAGTGCTAACGTTTGACGTAAAGAACGTTCAAAGATCGGAGTTAAAATAAAGCCGATCAGAAGCGCTGTTGTTGGAATGCCAAACTTATTTAAGATATAACCAAGCAATCCAAACGCAAACATCACCTTAACATCGAACATATTTTGGTTGTAACCGAATGTACCAGCTATACATAACACCATAATAATTGGCACCATAATTTGAATTGAAATGTTTTTTACTTTGATAACACCTCGTACAAAGTACCAGTTAAACACAAAGTTCATGATAATCGCCATGATCATCCCTGCATAAATCCCATAGACGATCGCACCATTATTCACAAAAATTTGCGGACCAGGCGTGATCCCTTGAATCGTTAATGCCCCTAAAATTAAAGCAGCTTCAACATCGCCTGGAATACCGAGTGCAAGCAGCGGAATTAAATTCGCACTAGCTACAGCACTGTTAGCGGCTTCAGGAGCAGCAACTCCATGAAGTGAGCCTTTTCCGTAATTTGGATCCTTCGATATTTTTTTCCCTGTACGATAACCCATAAAAGCGGCAATGGTCGGCCCAAGTCCAGGAAGGGCACCGATAAATGTTCCAACACCGGCAGAAGTAAACAACACCTTCCTTGTTCCCTTCACTTCTTTCCAAGTCAGTTTTGAATCTCCTAGTTGTACATCCACTTTTTGCTCTGCTTTCTCTTTCTTTCCTTTGTGATCCTTGATTTTTTCGCGAATGACATCTTCAATTTGCCTAAACACTTCTGGAAGGGCCAGAAGTCCAATCAATACAGCAATCAATGAAAAACCAGATGACATTTCCATCGAACCAAATTCAAATCGGGGAACTCCAGTCACTGGATCATATCCCACTGTAGAAATTAAGATCCCAATTCCTAGGGCTAGAAACCCTTTCATCAAGGCTTTATCAGCAACCCCTAAGACCATAGTAAAAGCAAATAAAATAATAGCGACATATTCCGGTGGCCCAAACATCAAAGCTGCCTTGGCAATTAAACCAGCAAGTAAGATTAAGGTAATACAACCGATTAAATCCCCGACGGACGAGCCAATCAGCGCCATCCGTATCGCTTTCCCTGACTTCCCTTGTTTCGTTAATTGATAACCATCAATTCCTGTGGCAGCTGCTGCAGAAGTACCTGGTGCATTAAATAAAATCGAAGCAATACTTCCACCAAATAACCCACCTTTATACATAGCGGTCAACATGGCGATCGCAGCAACTGGGCTTAACGTAAATGTGATAGGAAGCAATAAGGCAATTCCCATCGTTGAAGATAGTCCTGGTATCGCCCCCATCACCGTACCAAGCACTACTCCCAAAAAGACTAATAAGACATGATGGGGCTGGAACATCATTTCCAGTCCAGCTAGAATATCAGCACCCACTATTTCACCTCCCTAGTAAACGTTACATGAGCAAACCATTTGGAAACCGAAGATTTAATAATCCTCCTAATAATAAGTAAATAAATAATGGAACAAGGGTTGAAATGAATAGAATTTTGACCTTTGTTACCTTTAAAATCCACAACACCACTGCAATAAACAACACACTTAATACGAAATAGCCAATGACATCTATCGCAAAAATGTAAATACCGTAAAGAAGGACGATCAGACCAAGTATCGATAGAACCTTCTTCGGGAAAGTAACGATTTTCTCTTCTCCCCGCAAACACCTGACAAAACATACCACTGATGTTAATGCGATAATTCCCAGTGCCATATAGGGGGCAATTCGCGGCCCACCTTCCTGCAGTTGACTAGGGATAATAAACAATAAAACTAAACAAAAAACCATCATGAAAAGATAAATATAACGCTCACGCCACTGTATCATGTTCGAGCCCCCTAGAAATGTGGTGAATTGCTCTTAGTAGTTGTTATTAACCACTACAAGCTTTGTCTCTGCCATTTCCCGCACTGCATATTTAATGCCTTCACGGCCTGTACCACTTTCTTTCACACCACCATACGGCATGTTATCTACACGAAACGTCGGGATATCATTAATCATGACTCCTCCCACTTCTAAGCGGTCAGACACCCACATGGCTTTTTGAATATCTCTTGTATAGATCCCAGCTTGCAGTCCGAATCGAGAATCATTGACCTCTTCAACGGCCTGTTCCACCGAAGACACTGGATTGATCACGACAATCGGAGCAAATACTTCCTGGCACGAAACCTTCAATTGTGATGAAGCGTTTACAATTACAGTCGGTAAAAGAATATTCCCTTCTGCCTTTCCTCCTGTAACTACTGTCGCTCCTTGCTCTTTCGCCTCATTGATCCAGGCTAAAGCACGATCTACATCACCTTTTGAAATCAGCGCGGAAACGTCTGTTTTCTCATCTAGAGGATCGCCAATCGTAAGCTTGTTCGTTTCTTGAATAAACTTTTCTACGAACGCATCATAGATATTCTCGTGAACATAGACCCGCTGTAACGAAATACAAACTTGTCCTTGAAAACTAAATGCTCCTTGCACACAACGACCAATCACTCGATCGATCTCTGTATCCTTATCTACAATCACAGCCGAGTTCGAACCAAGTTCAAGTGTTACTCGCTTCAAACCAGCACGCTCGCGAATTTGCTTGCCAACTTCAGGACTTCCTGTAAACGTGATCATCTTCACCTTCTCGTGAGTGACAATATGATCACCAACAACACGCCCGCTGCCCGTAATGACGTTTAAAGCACCCGCTGGCATTCCTGCTTCGTGTAACAATTCAGCTAAGAAAAAAGACGATAACGGTGTTTGCGAAGCTGGTTTTAGTACGATCGTGTTCCCTGTTGCAATCGCTGGCCCCACTTTATGAGCGACGAGATTCATAGGAAAATTAAACGGTGTAATCGCCCCGATGACACCTAGCGGCTCTAGTTTTGTATACCCTAGACGGTTTTGTCCCCCAGGCGCAGCATCAAGCGGGATCGTTTCGCCAAATAATTGGCCCGCTTCCTGTGCCGCAAATTTGTATGTTTGAATTGTCCTATCAACCTCAGCTTTGGCAGTTCCAATCGGCTTCGCAGCTTCTAGTGCAATAATCTCAGCTGCTCTGTCATAGTTTTGTTTTAATAGATTGACAAGATTATATAGGATCTCACTACGCTCATAGGCTGTTAACTTTCGCATTGCAGCCTGTGCCTGTACCGCAGCTTCAATGGCATCCTCTGTTTCTTGTAACGATGCCATTGGGATCTTCGAAATTTCCTCCCTAGAATAAGGAGAGTATAGGGGAGTATACTCTTTTGCTTTTCTCCACTCCCCATTGATAAATAACTTTTGTTCCGCTTCAACCTTTGCTTGTACCATAAACACCCTCCTATAAGTGAAATCTTGCATCAGTGGGTTTTTTCTTTCTCCCATTGATGGTTAGATGAACCAATTTAGAACGCTCTCCCTTTTCCTTCCCCCAAAATCATGAGTTTGGGGGATTAGCGCCCATTTGAATGGGACAGCATCCTCATGGCTACCAATTATCTATTTTGCATTAGCGATGATTGGGCTTTTTTATAGCTTTCTGTATCGGTTGTGATAACATCGATTACAGTACATTTTTCAGAACGGAAAGCTGTTTCCAATGCTTCGCCAATCTTATCTGGATCGGTGACTCGAATTCCTTCACATCCGAATGATTTCGCCATTGCACTAAAGTCGCAATCATCATACGTTGAAGCAATCACCTTATCTCCTTGGTTATTCTTCACCCAACCTAAACTTGAATTGTTCATAACAAGAACAACGATTTTAAGGTCATACTGAACAGCAGTTAGCAAAGCATTCATCGTCATTGGGAACGATCCATCACCACAGACGGCTAACACTTCATGATCAGGATGAACGAGTTTTGTTGCAAGTGCCGCTGGCATCGAATATCCCATCGCCCCTGATGCAGTCGGAGCAATGATACTACCTGGCGCTTTTGATTTTAATAGATTTGTCATGAACACGCGATTTTCACCTGAATCAAGCGTAATGATTGTTTTTTCATCAATCACCTTTTCAATTTCCTTCACGACTCTTTGCGTTAAAATCGGTCGAACGTCCGACTTGCCTTCCTCAACTTCCATGAAGCCTAATAAGTCCTTTTGATATGTGATCTCAGCGATTCGCTTTTCCACTTCTTTCGGATCCACGTTTTTACCGTTATTATTTAGATTATCTATGATTTGCGTTAAAATCGCCTTGGCATCTCCAATTAACGTCTGATCAACTGGGTATGTCCAGCTCGCATTTTTCTCCTCAATATCAATTTGAATCAGCGTTTGTCTTGCAGGATCAATTAAGTCAAGTGATTCAAACACTGTATCTGTTGGAGTTAATCTAGAACCAACGACTAAGACAACATCTGCTTCTTGTAAAAATTTATTGGCCACATCTTGTCCCCAGTTCCCCATCACACCGACAGCATTCGGATGTGTTTCTTCAATTGAGGTCTTTCCTCCAGCCGTTGTACCGATTGGCGCACCAATTTGTTCTGCAAGCGCTTTAAGTTCTCCGTAAGCTTTTGACCTATGTACACCGCTTCCAGCAATAATGAATGGTTTCGCAGCTTTGGCTAGTTCATCAGCCGCTTTCTGTATTTTATTTGAATCTTCTGTTTTTTCACTAAATTTAAAATAGTGCTGTGTATGATATATTTTTGGTGAGCTTGTTGAATCAACAACTCCATTTATTGAATTACTATGAAACACAACGGAAACTGGTCCAGGGTTACCAGATAACGAATGCTTTAGAGCAATTTGCGTACTTTGAACTGCTTGTTCTGGAGAGTAAACGGCTGTCGTGTACTTCGTTACAGCTTCCATCGCCTTTTTTACATCATAGCCACCATATTCACCTGTACCAATTTGATACGGGGCATGCTGGGAATAAGGAGCATTGTCCGACATATCTGTCAGAATCATCATTGGACTACTGCCTTGCAGCGCCTCAATTGCTCCCATCGTACCATTAGCAATCGCCCATGCACCTTGTGAAGTATAGACACCAGGTTTGCCTGTTAATCGTCCATACACCTCTGACATAATACTTGCAACTTGCTCATGTCTGACTAAAATCGGCTTTATATTTTCATTTCCATACAAGTACGGATACATTTTGCTCATGTTCCCACCAGGTAAACCAAATAAATATTCCACTCCAGCTTCTTCTAGCACCTGACAGATTGCTTTAAGTGTCGGAGTTTCTTGCGTAATCGTAGTTTGGTAATCTTGATTCATACTTTTAACTTCACTCATTGAATAAAACCCTCCAGTATATTTTTTTGATTTATTGTGATTCACTTTTCATTTGACAATTGCTTTTACTCTGTATATAGGACACTCTTTTCGCCTTTGCATAAAATCGAATATAGACTACAAAAGCAAGCAAAGCGACAATAAATAAGATAAAATAAGCATTGCTATAGGCTTGCCCACTCCCAAGCCATAATGGGTTCCATGGCTTTTGACTAGCAATCTTACTATCTAGCATATTTCCAGCTACGGCGACACCAAATGCTCCACCAAAAAATTGAATTAATTGCATTGCCCCATAGCCAGCGGTCAGCCTCTCAGCTGGCATATAACGTGTCATGAACGTAGACATGCCCAAGGTGATACATGAGAAGCCTGTACTAGAAATAAAGAAAAATAATGTAAAAAAAATGCGTTATGACTACCTAATCCTGAATTAAGAAATGTTGCCGTCGCCATGCATACCGTACTAAGTCCAATAATTAACAGTACCCCAATCACATCTACAACTCTTCCAACCCATTTCATCAAAAAACTAGAAGCTAGTGCCCCAAAGAAAAGAATCCAACCAATAAATGACATGTTCCTTTCATGGACGTTCACTAATAACAACGGTGTAATAAATAAAATTGAAAAATGAATAAAGAAGATCGAAAAGGCTAGATACAATGCTTTTTGATAAATGTTATCTTTCAACAGCGAAAGAGATAAAAATGGCTGCTCCTTCGAATGAATATGAATAAAAAATAACGGAAAACAAATCAAGCCTAGCAGAAACCATAGGATTCCTGACGAGACAGTCAACAGCAAAGAAATCACAGCTGTAGAAAACAAGACAAAACCGACTCCGTCAAATTTACCGTTCACTGGCTTCGTATTCGGAATAAAGCGACGGTATACTGGGAGTGTTAACACCCCGATTAAACTAATTGTGAAAAGGTAACGCCACCCTAAATAATCACTCAATAGTCCCCCAACTAACGGACCTAACCCAAAGCCTAATACCGAAGCTGAGGCAATCGTCGCTAACGCCCTATTCCTTGACTCCTTAGGAAAGTACCAGGAAACGATAATAATCCCAAGTCCTGATATTGCAGACATCCCCAATGCTTGGATCACTCTCGCTAACACAAGAAGGAGGTAGCTATCTGTAACCATCCCTAAAACTGAGCCTACCCCTAACAGTCCAAGACCAGTACTTATTAGAATTGGGACAGAAAAAAAAACAGTCATTCTCCCATACAATAAGGTCCCTATCGCAAAGAAGACGGAATAACTTGTTACCATCCACGCAGCCATTGATGGTGAAATTTGATACCCTTGGGCGATCGTCGGAATCGCTACGGTGAACATCGATGTATTCATAACCATAATGAGTCCATTTACAAATAATGAAAATGAAACTAGTTTTTCACGTTTTACGATTGTAGAAGTCACGCTAATCGAAAACCTCTTTTCTGAGATATGATGGAAAGCGGAGTTCTACTGAACCACTTTCCCTTCCCAGCCAAATTCCCTCGATAGTTCCTCGGCAGCGCATGTTAACACTTCAACGATATGCGGCATTCTTTCATCTGAAAAACGATCAACAATCCCCCCAACGCTTAAAGCTCCAATGACATTTCCTTGAAAGTCAAGAATCGGTGCTCCCATCGCCGCTGCAGACCGATAAATCTCCCCCCTGCTTATCGAGTACCCCTTAGCCCTAATCTGGTCTAAACGATCATCAAGCTTTCTCACTTCTTCATTACTCAAATTCAATGCATTAAATACTTCAAATTTCTTTTTATTATCAAGGAAAGCCAACATCGCCAAGGGCCCACCGCCTTGGTTAAGATTATACGTATCACCAAGTTCGGTCGTTGTGTCCCTAACCAGGTAATCCCCTTTTACGGTATCAATACAATGGGCCAGATTATTTTTTTCAATGAACAAGTAGGAGTTATCTCCAGTCAATTCTGTTATTCTCTTTAAATGCGGCTTCGCTCTCGATGTAATATCCAAAGAATGTAAAATTACACTCCCAATTTTAAACAACTCAATTCCGAGTCTGTAATACGGTGTTGAGGATGAATAGACCTTTTCAATAAACCCCACTTTTTCCAACGTATTACACAAACGCAAAGCCGTCGTTTTATTAAACGATGTCCTCTTTGAAATTTCACTAAGAGTCAGTTTGGGATCTTTCTTTGAAAACAACCGTAAAATAGCCGCGGCCTTTTCTACAGACTGAACAACTGATTTATCATGCACTTTGGAACATCTCCTTTTATTATGTAAACCCTACAAACAAATGTTATCGTTATCCTCCTAACCACTAACATTCCCCAATACAAATTGTATCTACATACAAAATTGTTTCCTTTCTTGCGGCCTTCCGTTCCGCATTGCGCAACACAGGAACGCAATATGAAATGGGGTACCCTTATAATAACCACCAAATTTTGAATTGTCAATAAATTTTGAATTATAAAACTACGTATTTTTAGAAAACTTAATAAATTTTTATTGGGTTTTCCTCATACAATTTGGTGGTCATTTTGAATTACATTTTTAATGTTTGCGATAGGTAACGGAACCCGTTAATATGTATCTCAAAAAATATGGTTCTCTGTCAAACGTTATGGTGTAGAATTTTCAATTCTTTCTCTTAGAACCCAAGCGGGTTAACCCACTTGGGTTCTAACCCCTTGTCGCCACAGAACTTTTCGTTCGTAGTCTTTCGAAGCTCTTGATCCCGTAAGACATACGTTTAATGACTTTTGTTGTATTATTGACTCCTTCAATATAGCCGTTATTGTAAGGGTACATAAAGAATTGTAGTATCTCTGCGATCGGTTTCACTTTATGCGCTAAGCATACTGGGCCTTTGACCAAGTTCGAAGAGAAGTTCAGCACAATTTATATAAGGAACAGCGCATTCAACTCAAACGAAATAAAGAGGTTTATGGAAGTCTCCTTTCAAGATCGATGAAACAGGACAAGAAAGAGTGGAGGATATCCTCAGTCATCACCTGCGCTTTCGTGAAGCATATGAGTTAAAGAATGATTTGGATCTTTGGTTTAAAACGAGAAACCATTAAAAAGCAAAAGAAGGTCTAGAAACATGGTTTGAGGCCGTTGGAAATTCAGGGAATCAAGCATTTCAAAAAGTGGTTAAAACCTTTATACGTTGCGATAATCAGTGGGTCTCCTAGTTGTCGTCGAACCGCTTCCTTTACGCATCCTCTTTATATTTCATCAATCGCTATAGCGCGAGGTAGAACTTTGCTTACAGGTACGTTTCTTCATCAAACATGCGTAAAAAACGATTCGCGCTAACTCCAACTAGCTTCCCTGCATGAGTTAAGCACATTTCTGAACTTAGAGATAAAGCTTCTTGGGCTAACATCACCGTATGACGCTGGTATCGATCAATAAAGGAAAGTTTCTCAAAGAAGGTATGAGAACATACTAAACAGCGGTAACGATGTTTTTTTAATTGTAGCTCCACCTTTTTATTAGCTATTCGAACCCCCCTTGTATACCCTCCCACCGATAACCATGGATCCGTTGCGTTTTCACATTACACTTAGGACATTTTTGTTTGCGAACTCTTGTATGAAGTTCAAACCACATTTTTGAATGGGTACTACTCTTTCTCTATATGTTTTAGCGTTCTTTAAATAAATTGAACCCTCCTTGAGTCTCACATCAGCTAGATCAATTCCTACAAGCTCATTTACTCTTATACTAGGCTCTAAGAGTAACAACATAAGTACATAATCCATTAGACCTGTCAATGTTCTTAAGTCTGGCTGTTTTAAAAGATGATCTAATTGTTCTGTGAAAATTTTTGTACTATCGCTTTTCTATCCTTTAGAAGCTTCACATCATCCATTGGATTGTTACGAATATACTTTTGTTTGTAGAGAAAATTGAAGTAAGAACGAATAGCTCTTAAACGTGTATTTATTGTTACAGTTTTTAAGCCTTGCTCCTTCATGTACAAAATAATGTTCTTATTGATATGGTCTCTAGTAACTTTACTTGGAGCTGGCTCAAGATTTTGTTCTTTGAGATAACGCTCATAAACACTTAATTCATTGAGGTAATAACTAATAGTGTGGGGTCTTAAATTTCTTAACTTACAATCATCTGTGAATAAATTTAATGAAGTGTTGAAGTTTAAAGCAAACGACTTGGATTTTTTATGTACCTTAGATAGTTCTGAAGAAAAAAAATTGCTTCGTCTCGTCATTTTTACACCCCTTTTTAACTGTGGAGCGTACGACTTGAGGAATACGACTTTGCGAGGAATAATCGTGTAATGTGAACACAAAAAAAGACCTCTACAATCTGTAGAAATCCTTGAAATTACACTATGTAATGGTACCGGTGGTCGGGGTCGAACCGACACTCCAGTGAAGGAACGGGATTTTGAGTCCCGCGCGTCTGCCAATTCCGCCACACCGGCAAAGCAGATATAACTTGTCTATAAATAAAAATTTAAATGGTGCCGAGGGCCGGACTTGAACCGGCACGATAGTCACCTACCGCAGGATTTTAAGTCCTGTGTGTCTGCCAATTCCACCACCCCGGCTAGG
This sequence comes from Alkalihalobacterium alkalinitrilicum, assembly GCF_002019605.1. Taxonomy (NCBI): domain Bacteria; kingdom Bacillati; phylum Bacillota; class Bacilli; order Caryophanales; family Bacillaceae; genus Alkalihalobacterium; species Alkalihalobacterium alkalinitrilicum. The sequence continues at coordinate 3,039,177 of NZ_KV917368.1, forward strand.
ACTTTGTTTCTATGAAAATGGAGGCGGCACCCGGATTCGAACCGGGGGATAAGGGTTTTGCAGACCCGTGCCTTACCACTTGGCTATGCCGCCATTATTATAAGTATTGGAGCGGAAGACGGGACTCGAACCCGCGACCCTCACCTTGGCAAGGTGATGTTCTACCACTGAACTACTTCCGCATAATGGCTGGGCTAGCAGGATTCGAACCTACGCATGACGGAGTCAAAGTCCGTTGCCTTACCGCTTGGCTATAGCCCAATGATTTACTTAATACTTATATGGCAGGGGCAGTAGGAATTGAACCCACACTGACGGTTTTGGAGACCGTAGTTCTACCTTTAAACTATGCCCCTACTATTTATCTTCATGGTGGAGGGGGACGGATTCGAACCGCCGAACCCTCAGGGAGCGGATTTACAGTCCGCCGCGTTTAGCCACTTCGCTACCCCTCCAACACCTTAACGTTAATTATTATATCATATGTCTATAGTGATCTAAAAGTAATTTTTATCAATCTTAAACACTGCTGGTGCCGGCGAGAGGACTTGAACCCCCAACCTACTGATTACAAGTCAGTTGCTCTACCAATTGAGCTACACCGGCAAACCTAAGTGGTAAATAACAGCCTTAATTAATTACAAATGGTGGCTCGGGACGGAATCGAACCGCCGACACATGGATTTTCAGTCCATTGCTCTACCGACTGAGCTACCGAGCCTTAAGTAAATGGCGGTCCCGACGGGAATCGAACCCGCGATCTCCTGCGTGACAGGCAGGCATGTTAACCGCTACACCACGGGACCACACTAATTTTTGGTTGCGGGGATAGGATTTGAACCTATGACCTTCGGGTTATGAGCCCGACGAGCTACCAGACTGCTCCACCCCGCGATAATATGAATGCTTACGGATGGTGTTATTCCACCGAAGCGTCTTGACTGTCTCTTCCTCTACTTGCTTTTTCTTCGAAGTGTATGCGTCGAGACAACTCGATGTAATATCATCGATACTTTGCTCGTTGCTCCACCCCGCGTCGTTATATATAAAGGATAAATATGGTGGAGGATGACGGGCTCGAACCGCCGACCCCCTGCTTGTAAGGCAGGTGCTCTCCCAGCTGAGCTAATCCTCCACTAAATCAGGAATAAAAATATGTTGGTGACCCGTACGGGATTCGAACCCGTGTTACCGCCGTGAAAGGGCGGTGTCTTAACCGCTTGACCAACGGGCCATTTATATAAAATCCTCTGGCGGAGAGCGAGGGATTCGAACCCTCGAGACAGTTTGTCACCGCCTACACGATTTCCAATCGTGCTCCTTCGGCCAGCTCGGACAGCTCTCCAATATGGCTCCACAGGCAGGACTCGAACCTGCGACCGATCGGTTAACAGCCGATTGCTCTACCAACTGAGCTACTGTGGAATGAAATATAAGCCTAGCGACGTCCTACTCTCACAGGGGGAAGCCCCCAACTACCATCGGCGCTGAAGAGCTTAACTTCCGTGTTCGGCATGGGAACGGGTGTGACCTCTTCGCTATCGCCACTAGACTAGACGGATTTTGATAAGCTACGAATTTCTTCGTCAGTTTCAATTCTTGCGGCATTCACGTATGTCTCGATACGCTCCACTCCTCAGAATTTCACTTCCTCGAACTTCTTGCTTCTGAATATCCTTTTAAAATTGTGATAAGCTTCGCATTTCTTCGACGCTTATGATTGAGAGTCATTCTCTCAAAACTGGATAATGTACTAGAAGAATTTCAACACTTTATGTTTTGGATAAGCCCTCGACCGATTAGTATCTCTCAGCTCCACGTGTCACCACGCTGCCACCCGAGACCTATCAACCTCATCATCTCTAAGGGGTCTTACTTACTTAACGTAATGGGAAATCTCATCTTGAGGGGGGCTTCACGCTTAGATGCTTTCAGCGCTTATCCCGTCCACACGTAGCTACCCAGCTATGCTCCTGGCGGAACAACTGGTACACCAGCGGTGTGTCCATCCCGGTCCTCTCGTACTAAGGACAGCTCCTCTCAAATTTCCTACGCCCACGACGGATAGGGACCGAACTGTCTCACGACGTTCTGAACCCAGCTCGCGTACCGCTTTAATGGGCGAACAGCCCAACCCTTGGGACCTACTTCAGCCCCAGGATGCGATGAGCCGACATCGAGGTGCCAAACCTCCCCGTCGATGTGGACTCTTGGGGGAGATAAGCCTGTTATCCCCAGGGTAGCTTTTATCCGTTGAGCGATGGCCCTTCCATGCGGAACCACCGGATCACTAAGCCCGACTTTCGTCCCTGCTCGACTTGTAGGTCTCGCAGTCAAGCTCCCTTATGCCTTTGCACTCTACGAATGATTTCCAACCATTCTGAGGGAACCTTTGGGCGCCTCCGTTACTGTTTAGGAGGCGACCGCCCCAGTCAAACTGCCCACCTGACACTGTCCCTGAACCGGATCACGGTTCGAGGTTAGAACTTCAATACAGCCAGGGTAGTATCCCACCGACGCCTCCACGTAAGCTGGCGCTCACGCTTCCAAGGCTCCTACCTATCCTGTACAAGCTGTACCAAAATCCAATATCAAGCTACAGTAAAGCTCCATGGGGTCTTTCCGTCCTGTCGCGGGTAACCTGCATCTTCACAGGTAATATAATTTCACCGGGTCTCTCGTTGAGACAGTGTCCAAGTCGTTACACCATTCGTGCGGGTCGGAACTTACCCGACAAGGAATTTCGCTACCTTAGGACCGTTATAGTTACGGCCGCCGTTTACTGGGGCTTCGGTTCACAGCTTCGGCTTGCGCCTAACCACTCCCCTTAACCTTCCAGCACCGGGCAGGTGTCAGCCCCTATACTTCGCCTTGCGGCTTCGCAGAGACCTGTGTTTTTGCTAAACAGTCGCTTGGACCTATTCACTGCGGCTCTCTCGGGCCTACACCCTTACAGAGCACCCCTTCTCCCGAAGTTACGGGGTCATTTTGCCGAGTTCCTTAACGAGAGTTCTCCCGAGCGTCTTAGAATTCTCTTCCCGCCTACCTGTGTCGGGTTGCGGTACGGGCACCTCTCACCTCGCTAGAGGCTTCTCTTGGCAGTCTAGGATCAGGAACTTCGGTACTTAATTTCCCTCGCTATCACAGCTCAGCCTTTATGGTAAGCGGATTTGCCTACTTACCAGCCTAACTGCTTAGACGCGCATCCATCAGCGCGCTTACCCTACCTTACTGCGTCCCCCCATTGCTCAAACGGTGAGGAGGTGGTACAGGAATTTCAACCTGTTGTCCATCGCCTACGCCTTTCGGCCTCGGCTTAGGTCCCGACTTACCCTGAGCGGACGAGCCTTCCTCAGGAAACCTTAGGCTTTCGACGGAGGGGATTCTCACCCCTCTTTTCGCTACTCATACCGGCATTCTCCCTTCTAAGCGCTCCACCAGTCCTTCCGGTCTGACTTCGCTGCACTTAGAACGCTCCCCTACCCCTGTCCGTAAGGACAAGCCGTAGCTTCGGTGATACGTTTAGCCCCGGTACATTTTCGGCGCAGAGTCACTCGACCAGTGAGCTATTACGCACTCTTTAAATGGTGGCTGCTTCTAAGCCAACATCCTGGTTGTCTGGGCAACTCCACATCCTTTACCACTTAACGTATACTTGGGGACCTTAGCTGACGGTCTGGGCTGTTTCCCTCTTGACTACGGATCTTAGCACTCGCAGTCTGACTCCCGAGGATAAGTATTTGGCCTTCGGAGTTTGACTGAGTTCGGTAATCCTGTGGGGACCCCTAGCCCAATCAGTGCTCTACCTCCAATACTCTTCCCTCGAGGCTAGCCCTAAAGCTATTTCGGGGAGAACCAGCTATTGCCGAGTTCGATTGGCATTTCACCCCTACCCACACCTCATCCCCGCATTTTTCAACATGCGTGGGTTCGGGCCTCCATTCAGTGTTACCTGAACTTCACCCTGGACATGGGTAGATCACACGGTTTCGGGTCTACGACCACGTACTTATTCGCCCTATTCAGACTCGCTTTCGCTGCGGCTCCGCCTTATCAGCTTAACCTTGCACGGGATCGTAACTCGCCGGTTCATTCTACAAAAGGCACGCCATCACCCGTAAATGGGCTCTGACTACTTGTAGGCACACGGTTTCAGGATCTCTTTCACTCCCCTTCCGGGGTGCTTTTCACCTTTCCCTCACGGTACTGGTTCACTATCGGTCACTAGGGAGTATTTAGCCTTGGGAGATGGTCCTCCCAGCTTCCGACGGGGTTTCACGTGTCCCACCGTACTCAGGATCCGTCTCGGAGAGACGATCATTTTGGCTACAGGGTTGTTACCTTCTCTGACGGGTCTTTCCAGACCGCTTCGCCTATGATCGTCTTTTCTTACTCCATGTGAGACGTCCTACAACCCCAAGAGGCAAGCCTCTTGGTTTGGGCTAATTCCGTTTCGCTCGCCGCTACTCAGGAAATCGCATTTGCTTTCTCTTCCTCTGGGTACTTAGATGTTTCAGTTCCCCAGGTCTGCCTCCTCACACCCTATGTATTCAGGTATGGGTACCATCCCATTACGGATGGTGGGTTCCCCCATTCGGATACCCCCGGATCAAAGCTTACTTACAGCTCCCCGAGGCATTTCGGTGTTCGTCCCGTCCTTCTTCAGCTCCTAGTGCCAAGGCATTCACCGTGCGCCCTTTCTAGCTTAACCTACGTTTTAAAATAAGCTGCGAATTTCTTCGTCAGTTTTGTCCTTCCGGTACTCACGTATGTTAGATACGATCCGTTCCTCAGGACTTCACTTCCTCGAACTTCTTGCTTCTTTTAAAACTTCTAAAGTTTATCAAAAAACTTAAATAACTATAAAGGTTGTTGAATTCTTGACGACTCAAGTTACTCTTGGTTACACCGAAGTGCAACCCAGTGAAATCTTGATGTCATTTCTAGTTATTATCCAGTTTTCAAAGAACGCATTAGACAAATAATAAGCGGTGAATTTCTTCGTCAATTTTGCCCTTGCGGTACTCACGTATTATAGATACGATCCGTTTCCTCAGGACTTCATTTCCTTGAACTTCTTGCTTCTAATTTGTCTTTTAAATTGAAAGAACTAAATCGAATTAAAAGATTAAATTCTTTCAAAACTGAACAAGGCAACTGACTTCAATTACAACTTGAACAGTCATCTAAGTTATACTTCTTGCAGCCTTGCATCGAGGAAGCTTACTTCGAAGCGTTGCTCGTAGACACAGATGCAAAAAGTAAATCAGAGAGTTTTGAGTTCTCTCAAAACTGAACAAAAAAGACCAAAGCGTACATACCGAAGTATGCATCGACTAGAGTAAATACTCCATAGAAAGGAGGTGATCCAGCCGCACCTTCCGATACGGCTACCTTGTTACGACTTCACCCCAATCATCTGTCCCACCTTAGGCGGCTGGCTCCAAAAGGTTACCCCACCGACTTCGGGTGTTACAAACTCTCGTGGTGTGACGGGCGGTGTGTACAAGGCCCGGGAACGTATTCACCGCGGCATGCTGATCCGCGATTACTAGCGATTCCGGCTTCATGTAGGCGAGTTGCAGCCTACAATCCGAACTGAGAATGGTTTTATGGGATTGGCTCGACCTCGCGGTTTCGCTGCCCTTTGTACCATCCATTGTAGCACGTGTGTAGCCCAGGTCATAAGGGGCATGATGATTTGACGTCATCCCCACCTTCCTCCGGTTTGTCACCGGCAGTCACCTTAGAGTGCCCAACTAAATGCTGGCAACTAAGATCAAGGGTTGCGCTCGTTGCGGGACTTAACCCAACATCTCACGACACGAGCTGACGACAACCATGCACCACCTGTCACCTTGTCCCCCGAAGGGGAACGCTCTATCTCTAGAGGTGTCAAGGGATGTCAAGACCTGGTAAGGTTCTTCGCGTTGCTTCGAATTAAACCACATGCTCCACCGCTTGTGCGGGCCCCCGTCAATTCCTTTGAGTTTCAGCCTTGCGGCCGTACTCCCCAGGCGGAGTGCTTAATGTGTTAACTTCGGCACTAAGGGCATCGAAACCCCTAACACCTAGCACTCATCGTTTACGGCGTGGACTACCAGGGTATCTAATCCTGTTTGCTCCCCACGCTTTCGCGCCTCAGCGTCAGTTACAGACCAGAGAGTCGCCTTCGCCACTGGTGTTCCTCCACATCTCTACGCATTTCACCGCTACACGTGGAATTCCACTCTCCTCTTCTGTACTCAAGTCTTCCAGTTTCCAATGACCCTCCACGGTTGAGCCGTGGGCTTTCACATCAGACTTAAAAGACCGCCTGCGCGCGCTTTACGCCCAATAATTCCGGACAACGCTTGCCACCTACGTATTACCGCGGCTGCTGGCACGTAGTTAGCCGTGGCTTTCTGGTTAGGTACCGTCAAGGTACCGCCCTATTCGAACGGTACTTGTTCTTCCCTAACAACAGAGCTTTACGACCCGAAGGCCTTCATCACTCACGCGGCGTTGCTCCGTCAGACTTTCGTCCATTGCGGAAGATTCCCTACTGCTGCCTCCCGTAGGAGTCTGGGCCGTGTCTCAGTCCCAGTGTGGCCGATCACCCTCTCAGGTCGGCTACGCATCGTCGCCTTGGTGAGCCATTACCCCACCAACTAGCTAATGCGCCGCGGGCCCATCCCGTAGTGTTAGGTAAACCCAACTTTTACAATGACACCATGTGGTGCGATTGATTATCCGGTATTAGCTCCGGTTTCCCGAAGTTATCCCAGTCTACAGGGCAGGTTGCCCACGTGTTACTCACCCGTCCGCCGCTAACCTTTCAAGAGCAAGCTCTTGAAAGGTCCGCTCGACTTGCATGTATTAGGCACGCCGCCAGCGTTCGTCCTGAGCCAGGATCAAACTCTCCAATAAATTGAAAATAGCTTGATATAAGCTCACTTGCACAGGATGTGCTGGCTTCGATGTTGCGAACAGGACGTTCGCGTTCTTAATCGAAGGTCATCATCACTGTGACGTTTTTAAAACATTGACGAGATATCATGTATCTCTTTATTCCGCTTGGCTTTTTGTTCAGTTTTCAAAGAACTTTTTTCATGTCGTCGTAATGGCGACTTTTAAATCATAACACCGAGAAAATGTTTTGTCAACACTCTTTTTTAACTCTCTTTATTTAGAATTTAGAAATAAAAACATCGCCGCAACAGCGACGATTAATAATATACCATATCCATTTTTATAGGTCAACACTTTAAAAGAAAGTTTTTAACTATAAGTACACCGATAAAACAGATGAAATATTCCTTTGGCTTTCGTTTCTTTCCTAATTATCTCTATTGCACCTTTTCGAACAAGATATCTAACCAATAACTCTAAATCAACCGAGTACTCTTTCAACTCTCGGTGTTCCATTAATCCAGCAATCGCCCAAGGTTCAGTAGTACTATTCATTATTTTAAGGATATGCATACTACCTAACTGAGCTTTCGATGTAATCGCAAACTCATTTGCAATTAATAATAACTCCACTCTTTTTTCAATAGGTTCTTCACCTTGCAGAAGTTCGTGATAAAGCTTATATGTTTCTGGTTCTATATGTTTGACTTGATCCCAAACCGTAACTTCTGGATAAAACCCCTTTTCTATTACCGATAATCTCGCTTGATGATGAAGAGCATGCAAAATATGATTAAAAGCGTCTAAATAATTTTCTGATTGATACAAGGCCTTCGCCTTTTCAGAGCGTCGTAGCAATTTAGAGAACTCTATCCCTAGCTTCTGTTGTCTTTCTTCAAAAGGAAAATCACTGATCCTTTTCTTCATATTATAAACATATTCATTCCGATCAAAAAGAACTTTCCCATTAAATACCCAATCAATAAACCGACGATTCGTTCCTGTAATCATCCATTGAAAGAGTTGTTCTTCGTCGATGATATTCATTGAAACTACCTTATCTGAATACTCATAATGGCGAACCAACCAAGAACTACTCCCCTTTTGTTTTATAATTAAAAAGATTACATCATGGTCATCAGTATTCGGATATAACCCTCCTTCTTTCTCTACCATTAAGATCCCTAACGTATCAGGTTCACTTGCTTTATCTTGATATAATTGCCTTAACATTACTTCCATTAGGTGTCCCCTCTCTAAAAAACTAACACGATCTATGTAATCATTTTTTATGTTGATAAAGCAAATCTTGTATCAGTGAGGGTTTTCCTCTTCCATCACTGATGGTTAGTTAAGGCCCACACAATGCGGGTCACACAGACGTTGCCACAGACGCAGCAACATCCGCGTCCATTAAGACCAGCAGTTTATTCTCCACTTACCCTTCTTTGATTCCTCGAAATATTGAAGTGGGGGGATTACTGCCAGGTGGTGCGGATAAAACTTTTCGAACCTAATATTAAAAGCCAAATAGTTTCTTCGACAAGAAACATCAAAACCCTTTTCTATTTAATAAAATACAGATAAATAATTTTTTAATATGGTACTCTATGCTATACTAAGCAACAGGAGGGAACTTATCATGCCAACTAAGTATTCTAACAAAATAAATAAAATACGAACATTCGCGTTATCCTTAGTTTTTATCGGAATCATCGTAATGTATGTAGGTATATTTTTCAGAAACTCACCGATCATTATGTCTTTAACAATGCTACTAGGATTTTTATTCGTCATATCCAGTACTGTTGTTTATTTTTGGATCGGAATGATCTCAACAAAGTCCGTTAAAGTTATCTGTCCTAACTGCAATACCCCAACTAAAGTACTCGGTCGAGTTGATGCTTGTATGAACTGCAACGAACCTTTAACATTAGATCCTGATCTCGAAGGTAAAGAATTCGATCTAAAATACAACCGCAAAAAAAGCTGAACGCCTTATTAGTAGGCTTCAGCTTTTTCTAATACCCTAATGAGTTGACTTTTTCTTACACTCGGGACAAATTCCGTATATTTCCATCCTATGATTACTAACATCAAAATTAGTCACATGTTCCGCTAAAGTCTCAACTTCGTCTAGTCCAGGATAGTGAAAATCCACTATTTTCCCACAGTCTGTACAGATCACATGATAATGTTCAGTCGTAACACAATCAAAACGACTTGAGGAATCTCCATACGTTAACTCTTTTACAATACCAACTTCTTTAAACATCCGTAAATTATTATAGACCGTAGCAACACTCATATTCGGAAATCGACCCTCCAACGCTTTATATATATCATCAGCAGTTGGATGAATCATCGATTCATATAAATATTCTAAGATCGCATGACGTTGAGGAGTCATGCGAACCTTCGTTGTTTTTAAAGAGTCGATCGCTTCCTGCAGGCGATGTTTAGCCATCGTCATGCACCTCTCTTTCAGAAAAACAATTCTTTTTTTATAATGTTTATAAATAGTATAGTTAAATTTCGAAGAATTGTCAATGTTTCCACTGTAGCATTAGCAAAAAACAAACTCTTACTTTATTTCCGATCTTGTAATAAAGGAATTAAAACTGGGTTTGTTGGAATAATAAATGAAGTGTATCGATGTGATACCGCTCTTTTTCTTCCTTTTTGCTTTTCTACGTCTAAACAAGCAGCTTGAAGAGATTTCCGCAAATCTTCAATATCTCCTTCTTCAACCCCAAATAAAAATGTAGTATTACCTTTCCTTAAGAAACCACCTGTACTCGCCAATTCCGTCATTCGAAACCCTTTGTTTCTTAATTGCTTTTCAACTTCATTTGCATAATAACTTTCCATGATACAAATCATTAACTTCAAAAGCCGCCCCCCTCTCCCTTAATACCCTTTATAGGATTTCTGCATTGTATAATTCTTCTCCTACTTCATCTATACTAGAAAAAAATTTAATTGCTACAGAAGGAAACCCTTCACTTTACATTTGTTGAATTTCGGGGTTTACTCTCGTAGATGATACAACTTTCACATCAATCACTCTTTCTTTATTTAACTATATTAAATTCTCTCTTATGTATGACAGCGCTTCTTCCACATGACCTTTGACTCTCACTTTTCGCCATTCCTTAACAACTTTCCCTTCTTTATCAATAACAAATGTAGACCGTTCAATTCCCATATATTCTTTACCGAAGTTCTTTTTTAACTTCCATACATCATAAGCTTCAGCGACCTCATGTTTTTCATCAGCTAACAACAAAAACGGAAGTCCATGCTTATCAATAAATTTTGTATGCCGCTCTATAGGGTCCGGGCTCACCCCTATAATAACAGCATCCACATCCGAAAAACTTTCATGATGATCTCTAAAATCACATGCCTGAGTTGTACAACCTGGTGTCATATCTTTTGGGTAAAAGTATAATACGACATTTTTCCCTTGAAAATCATTTAAGGAAACCATTTCTCCATTATTTGCTGGCAATTCGAACTGCGGTGCTGTTTGTCCAATTTCTACAGTCATATCTATCCCTCCAAAATGTATTCTTTCATATAGATTATCGAAACTTCATCAACGTTACAACTATTCTGAACGTTTATCCATATAAACGACCGTTGTAACAACAAATGCAGCTGGAAGAACATAACCAATTAATGCTTGAACCATCGCAATCGGTCTTCCAAAACCAAGGGGGGCGATGTCACCATATCCAACAGACAAAAGCGTCACTGCACTAAAATACATCGTATCTTCCAATAAATGAAGTACACTTCCACCGACATGTCTTTTTCCTTCCGTAAGGACTGTAAAACCAGCCATTTCCAAAGCCATATATAATAAACCAAACCCGACCGTAATCGTAATATATACTGTAAAAAGGACGACGAAATTTCGAAGTGAGAGCGCTTGTCCTCGAAGTGGACGGTTTTTTAATAGTAACAAAATACTCATAAGAACCCCTAGAACTGCAATTGAAATTACTGTTAATATCAATAATTCCCCCATACAATCACCTCTAACCCAATTTATGAGCGCAATTCATAAATTAGGACAACTAGAAAGTCCATCCTGAATAGGAACAATATTTTCCCTGCAAATAAAGGAGACTACATTAGACAAGCACCCACTACTTATTTGTACTCCATGAAGCTCCCATCCTGTACTCATTCCACTACTTTTTTTCATTTCCCCGCTTCTTAACCAGCATACTACTAAGGTATATTTTTTCATCAAAGGTATAACAAACAAAGAGGACGTCGCCAAAAGTTACGCTCTTGGGACACCCTCTTTATTAATTTCCCGCACCGCGGTATTTGGTTACACCGATATTCCATAGAACAACAGCGACCGCGAAGAAAACAACCCCCATTACAGGAGTTAGTGCCGCATAAACAAACCATTCTTGTTTACCAAGGAAATACGCAGATGGATACACACCGACAAAAGCAAACGGTAAAATCCAAGTTAGAATAAAACGAATGACTCCATTATAAATATCTACAGGATATCTACCATAGTTTCCAATGTTATACATCATTGGCATAAAGTCTGTTTTACTATCTGACCAGAAGCTAATACTCGCCAGCATCGTGAAAATACTACCGTAAATTAACGCTCCCCCTAAAACTAACGCTATAAAAATAAACGGATCGTACCAAGACAACGTAAGTTCTAATTTAATTCCTGCATAAATCATAATTGCAAGTCCCGTAATGACTCCAAATAAAGACTCCAACTCCATCCGCTCTAATACAATTTGAAAGAGACTGTGGATCGGCCGCGTTAATACGCGGTCCATTTCTCCTTTTACAATGTACCGATCATTAAAATCCCATATATTAAAAAAGGAAGAGAAAATTGCATACGGGACAAGAAAAAAGCCATAAATGAAAATAATTTCTTCTCGATTCCAGCCACTCAAAAAAGAAGTATGACCAAAGACCACAAGAATAAAGACGAGATTAACCGCCTGAAATAAAAAGTCGGATAATATTTCAACAACTGTATCCACCCGATAAGTAAGCCTTGTTTTCATATATTGAGAGGCATATTGAAAAAACATCGAAATATGAAACATCCTCTACCCCCCTTGTACAACCATTTGTTTTCTAGCAATTACCCACAAAACTTGGATCGGGACAATTAATACAAGCACCCATATGAATTGAGTCGCCAACCCCTGCCAAACTTCACTTCGATTAAACCCCTCCGTAAAAATCATGCTCGGAATATAGCTGATCGCTTGAAAGGGCAAAAACGTCATCACGTTCTGCGCCCAAATTGGGTAAAAGCTAATCGGTAATAACAATCCTGAAAACAAGTCAATCACGACACGTTTTCCTCTAATTAGACCTGTATTATTATATAGGAAGAACGTTAAAATCCCCGTTAGTAAATTAATTTGCGTGTTAATGATAAAGCTAAAGATAAGCGAAACTGAAAAGAGTAACCATGTAGATGAAGCTGCCGAAAATGTGATGGGGAAGACAAGCCAAACGATCACCATGCCAGGCACCGAAAAGAAAAACAACCGAAACAAGCCTTCTCCAAGCCCCTGCATCGTCTTCATCCCTAGATAATTGTAAGGACGAATAAGCTCAATGGCGACCTTCCCTTCTTTAATTTCCTGCGCGATCTCACGGTCAATATTGTTAAAATAAAAGGCCCTTGCCATCCAAGCCACCGCGACATATGTCGTCATTTGCAGAACAGACAGCCCTTGTATTTCATCATTTCCTCCATAGATTGCCATCCACAAAAAGTAATACACACCAATATTAATACTGTAAATTAAAATCCCACTATAATAGTTTGTACGGTAGGCAAGCATCATGAGGAAACGAATACGGATCATTTCCACATATTTACTTACCATGGAAAATACCTTCTTCATAAATGTTACGTATGATTTCCTCTGTTGAAACTTCATTAATCCTCATATCCGATAACTTAATATGGCTAGCCACGAGACTAATAATCTGTGAAACTATCTCTTCTTGAATAACACTTGCCACCCATACATTTTCTTGATCTCCTTGACGCCATTCAACGGGTAATCCATTCGTAGCTTTTAATAGTCGTTCTTCTTCAACCACCTCATCAAACTGAAAATGAACTTCTTTACCTTGCCCCCAATTCCCACGTAGATTAGCTAGGGATCCATCATAAATGATCTTCCCTTCATCAAGCATGATGACTCGCTCACACAAAGCCTCTATATCGCTTAAATCGTGGGTCGTCAACAAAATGGTCGTATTGAATCTTTTATTTATTTTCTTTAGAAACTCACGGATTTTTAATTTCACTAGTACATCAAGTCCTATTGTCGGTTCATCTAAAAATAACAGCGGTGGATTATGAATTAATGCAGCTGCTAATTCACATCGCATCCGCTGACCTAACGAAAGCTTCCGAACAGGCTTATCTAAGAGCGGCTCTAAATCTAACGTTTCAATGATTTCCTTAATATGTGGTTCATATTGTTCATCAGGTATATTGTAGACCTTTTTTAAAAGTCGAAATGATTCTTGTACAGCAATATCCCACCAAAGCTGAGAACGCTGACCAAATACTACACCAATTGTTCGCACAAATCGTTCTCTCTCTTTATGGGGGTTCATCCCATTTACTATAACTTCCCCACCACTCGGAGTTAAGATTCCTGTCAACATCTTAATTGTAGTCGATTTTCCTGCGCCGTTTTCACCGATATAACCAACCATTTCTCCTTTTTTCACTTCAAAAGAGACATTATCAACAGCCGCTAGTATTTTATAATTCCTCGTAAATAAATCACGAAATGCTCCCATCAATCCCGAACGACTAGAAAAGGACTTAAATTCTTTTCGTAGTTCACGCACTTCTATTGCATTCATCATACACCTCTCCTTGGCCAAAACAGTTTATCACCAGCAGTGGTGATAAGCGATGTCTATTCTTATTCTCATTTTAAATAGGTAACTTAAAAGAAAAAAGTCCTCAACTTCATATTTATTAGAGTGAGTCATATCTATAACTCAAATAGTTTACCGTAATCACCGTTTCCACTCAAGAACAGAGCTTGTGGTAAAATAAAGGAGGTAAATTTACGTTAAGAGAGGTAAAGCAATGAATCATAAAAAGTCCGAAACACTTTATACAGAAGCAGTTGAACATATCGTTGGTGGGGTGAATAGCCCCTCTCGTTCCTATAAAGCCGTTGGAGGGGGTGCTCCTGTTTTCATGGAAAGAGGAAAAGGAGCTTACTTTTGGGATGTTGATGGGAATAAGTATATCGATTACCTAGCTGCCTATGGGCCTATTATTACAGGACATGCTCACCCCCATATAACAAAAGCCATCTCTCAAGCAGCTGAAAATGGCGTGTTATATGGTACTCCGACAAAGTTAGAAATCCAATTTGCTAAGATGATAAAAGAAGCAATTCCTTCAATGGAAAAAGTCCGCTTTGTCAATTCAGGTACTGAAGCTGTTATGACAACTATTCGCGTTGCTAGAGCTTACACAGGACGAGACAAAATTATTAAATTTGCTGGTTGTTATCATGGACATTCCGATTTAGTTTTAGTAGCTGCAGGTTCTGGACCTGCTACTTTAGGAACACCAGACTCTGCTGGAGTGCCTCAATCCATCGCAAAAGAAGTCATTACAGTTCCTTTTAACTGTTTGGACAGCTTTAAAGAAGCTTTAGACCAATGGGGCAATGAAGTAGCTGCTATATTAGTCGAACCGATCGTAGGTAATTTCGGAATCGTCGAACCAAAGGAAGGATTTTTAGAAGGTGTTAATGATTTAGCCCACCAGGCTGGAGCTTTAGTCATTTACGATGAAGTCATTACAGCTTTCCGTTTCATGTATGGAGGCGCTCAAAACCTATTAAATGTCGAACCTGATATGACCGCATTAGGCAAAATCATTGGTGGTGGATTGCCGATCGGTGCATATGGTGGTAAGCAAGAAATTATGGAAAAAGTTGCTCCACTTGGTCCAGCATACCAAGCAGGAACAATGGCTGGTAACCCTGCCTCTATCAGCGCAGGTATCGCCTGTTTAGAAATTCTTCAAGAAGAAGGCTTATATGACAAGCTTGACCAATTAGGTAAAACACTTGAAGAAGGTATACTAGCTCATGCAAGAACATACAACATTCCAATCACGATAAATCGACTCAAGGGGGCTTTAACGGTCTACTTTACAGAAGAAAAAATAACCAACTATGAACAAGCTGAAAATAGCGATAGTGAAATGTTTGCTACATTTTTTAAACTTATGTTAGAACAAGGCATTAATCTAGCTCCCTCAAAATACGAGGCATGGTTTATTACAATAACGCATAATGAACAAGATATTACGGATACACTTTCCGCTGTAAAACACTCATTTTCAAAGATGGCAAAATGAATAAATATACATTTAATGCAACCAGAAAAGAATACACTTTTCTGGTTCTTTTGTTATCACACTGAATGAAAACGCTTTCACAATCACGAATCTCTTCACTATTTTATTTTATTTTCATTAACATTTCTGAATGGTAATTACATGAAGATGAATAAAAATAATTGATTTCATTCACCTATCGTGATATACTTTCTATACAATTCTGACAATTAGAACCTGTGTTTGAGGTTCTGTTTTTGATCTGTTAGAAACCTTTACAATGTAAGGTTTTTTATAGTCAAGAAGGCTGTTCGAAAAGTTCACAAACAGAAAATACGCGAACGAGGAACTAGTTTCTTGAACCCACAAAAATTTCTTTCTGTATTTTTTGTAAGGTTTTATCACATTAAGACAAACACTGCTTGCAAATTTTTCGAACATGCACTTTTAACCTTAGGAGGTGAAGGTCAGACATTCTGACCAGTCAAATGAAGAAAACATGGAGTCCAAGTACATTTAAGAACTTTAATACGATTGAACATGATAGCTGTGGAATCGTATCTGTCATGGAAAAAGCAAAGAAGCCAACAAAAAAGAACATTGATGATTGTATCGATGCCTTAGTGAAAATGAATCACCGTGCAGGTTTTATTAACGATGAAGGTGATGGCGTTGGTATTCATATTGATATTCCTAAGAAAGTATGGGAGCAAAAGTTATCGTCAGCTAATTTAGACAGTAGTCTCGTTCAACGCTCTGACTTTGTCGTTGGACATTTATTTATAGATAAAAAAATAGATACCGATGCAGCAAAAGCACGTACACGTCAATTAGCTATTAAACATGAATTTAATCTTATTTTTGAAACAGATCAAGTAACGAATAGTGACGCATTAGGCCCATTAGGTCGTAAAGAAGAGCCTGTATTCTTCCAAATTGCTTTACTACCAAACTTTGATTCTTCTAATCTAAATCTAGCTATCTTTAATTTAATGCTTGAAATCGAAGAAGATACGAATATTCATGTTGCTTCATTAAGTAATTATTATGCGATTTATAAAGTAATGGGAGCTGGGGACGTTTTACCTCGTTATTATGATGACTTGGCGAATCCTCTCGTAGCATCAGCTATGACACTTGGGCATAACCGTTACTCAACAAACACATTATCTACTTTTTTCCGTGTTCAACCATTTAGCATAATTGGACATAATGGAGAAATTAATACGATTGCCAAATTACGTGATGAAGCACGTATGATTGATGTACCACTTGTTGACGGCGCAAGTGACTCTCAAGACTTAAACCGTGTGATTGAGACGATGATTTATAGACATGGGTACAGCTTATTTGAAGTGTTAGATATTTTATTCCCACCAATTGTTAACGAAATCAAAGCCTTACCTGAACATTTACAAGACTTATATGCTTATATTAGAGAAGCATGGGGCCATTTTGCCCAAGGTCCTGCTGGTATTATTTCTCGTTTTGGAAATGAAGCTGCGTTTAGTGTAGATGCGCTTGGATTGCGTCCAGTTTGGATGATTGAAAATGAAACTTCTTATTATTTTGCTTCAGAACAAGGAATTATTTCTTCTGCTGAATTTGTATCTGAACCAAAACCTCTAGCTCCAGGTGAAAAAGTTGGACTAAAGTGGAACGATGATGATACATTATCTGTTTATTTCCAAGATGAATATCAAGAAGAAGTTTTCCAACGGTTAAATAAGAAATTAAATGTAGTAGGAAGCCACAAAAGACTTACTCCTCCTGCATTCGATACAAACAATAAAGTGTCAAGTCTACCATTAAAAGTAACAAACAATCATTACGCTGCCTTTGGATGGGATCGTGAACACATTCAAATGGTTGAACAAATGGCCGAAAAAGGTGTAGAGCCAATCCGCTCACTTGGTCATGATGCTCCTTTAGCAGCGCTACACCAAGGAAGAAAAAACATTGCAGACTTTATTAAAGAAAGTGTCGCTGTTGTTACAAACCCAGCGATTGACCGTGACCGAGAAATGGAACATTTCTCTACTCGTGTTATTTTAGGAAAACGTCCTTCATTATTTGACAAAGAAGAAAGTCATACCAATTTAGAACTTCCTACTCCAATCGTCGTTGAAGGAGAAGCAGGTGCTTATTTAACAGAACAAACTGCTCTTCCATCTTATGATCAAGTTGTAGAATATTATACGAACCTAGGAAGTAGCTATGTTTTATCAGCAACATTTACAGAAGATGAAACGGTTGCCGAAGCGTTAGACCGCTTAATTGAGGAAGCAATCGAAGCCGTTCAAAATGGAAAAGAGCTTATCGTCATTGATGATGCTAAATCACATGTAGATGGAAAGCTATGGCTCGATCCACATCTTGTTACATCGGCACTAGACCAAGGATTAACAGAAAAACAAATTCGTCGTAGCTGTTCATTAGTTGTTCGCTCAGGAGCTATCCGTAGCTTACACGATATTGCAGTCCTCTTCGGTTTGGGAGCAGACGTTGTTAACCCATATTTACTTATTGCAACGGTTTGTGGTGACTCAAATGAACCAGTTGTTAAAGTTACAGAGGCGTTAAATAAAGGATTAGAAAAAGTAATTTCAACAATAGGTATTCATGAACTACGTGGATATGGAAGACTCTTCTCAGCAATTGGATTAAATACTGAGGTGTCAGATGTTCTAAACATCGTCAACTTCCTTGGATCTGAAGAATTGAGTTATAACTTTGAAGAAATGAAAAAAGACGCTTTAGGACGTGTTGAAGATTTCGAAAATGATAAATCACGCCCAGGTAAGTCATTCCATTTCTTCCCTCGGATTTGGAAAGCAATTGGTGATATTGCATCAGGTTCAGGCGAATATAACCAGTACAGTCAAAAGTTAAAAGAGCAAGAAGAAAATAACCCAATTTCCATCCGTCACCTTGCTGACATTAAAGAAACTGGATCAAAAGTGGCAACGGAAAAAGTTAATATTGGTGTTAAAAATCATAGCCTCCCATTCATTATTAGTTCAATGTCATTCGGTTCTCAAAATGAGATTGCGTTTAGAGCATATGCAGAAGCTGCAGACCGTTTGAACATGATTAGCTTTAACGGTGAGGGTGGAGAAATTAAAGATATGCTTGGAAAATACCCTAATACTCGTGGCCAACAAGTAGCATCTGGACGTTTCGGGGTAAATGCAGAATTGGTTAACTCTACGAATTTAATTGAAATTAAAATTGGTCAAGGTGCGAAACCAGGTGAAGGTGGTCACTTACCAGGATCTAAAGTAACTGCGAAAGTTGCTGCCGCTCGTAACGCAACACTAGGTTCTGACTTAATCTCACCTTCTAATAACCATGATATCTATTCCATCGAGGACTTAGCTCAAATGGTTACAGAAATTAAAACAGCCAATGACCAAGCGAAAGTTTGTGTTAAAGTTCCTGTTGTACCAAATATCGGGACAATCGCTGTTGGTATTGCAAAAGCGGGTGCTGATTACATCACACTAAGTGGATTTGACGGTGGTACGGGTGCTGCTCGTGTTCATGCCCTTCAACACGTTGGTCTTCCTGTTGAAATTGGTATTAAAGCCGCACATAATGCTCTAACAGAATCAGGTCTCCGCCATAAAGTGGAGCTTTGGGCAGACGGTGGTATGCGTAGTGCTTTAGATGTTGTCAAAATTATGCTACTAGGTGCAAACCGTGTTGGTTTCGGTACACTTTCGATGATCGCTGTCGGCTGTACAACTTGCCGCGGTTGTCACTTAGACACATGTCACGTTGGTATTGCTACACAAATCGAGTCAGAGTCTCAAGCCAAAGAACATGGTCTACGTCGTTTCGTTCCACGTCAGTTCGATCATGCTGTACAAGGGTTAACGAACCTCTTTACAGCGTTTGGTAAAGAACTTCAAGCTTTAACTGGTTCTCTTGGCTTTGAAAATACACAAGACCTTGTTGGACGTTCTGATTTACTCGTACAAACACGTGGTGAAGATTTGATGGACTTAAGCAATATGCTTCAAGTTATTCCAGCTCAGGAAGTACCAATGTTACCACAGCTTGAAGTTGCTGCTTCTAGTGAAGAAAATCAACTAGCTGTTGCCGCTGGTGCCGAATACCTTGACTATAACGTGGAAGATTTAAACAAGTCTCGCGAATTCTCAGGTGTTACAGCTGAGCAACGTATTCTTGGAAGTCGCGTATCTTGTCATCGTGTCAGAAATCATTTAGATGGTTCTTATCGTAACCTTCCTGAGGTTAAACTTAGCTTTAAAGATGGCTCGATCCCTGGAAACGGTTTAGGTGCATATAATAGTGAAGGTATTGCTATTCATGTTGATGGTGGGGCACAAGACGGAATTGGAAAAACTTCTTTCGGTGGTCAAATGATGATTTTTAAAGCAAAAGGAAAAGATGGGAAATTCTATAATGGTTCTGTCGGTAAAGGGGCAGGATATGGTGCACAAAAAGGTGTATTCATGTTCCAAGGAAATGCCGATGCTCGTGCAGGTATTCGTCTATCTGGTGCTGATATGATCTTTGGTGGCCGAATGACAAAACCATTAAAAGAAAATCATTATGCAAACCTAGGTGTCAATGCCAACCTTAAAGGATTTGCCTTCGAATATATGACGAACGGACGTGGTGTCGTTTTAGGTGACCCTGGTCCATGGATCTGTGCAGGTATGACTGGTGGAGTTGTTTACCTTCGCCATCAACCTGAGCTTGGGTTAACAAAAGAAGCATTAACTGCTCGTATTGCAAAAGGAGCTAAAGTAGAATTGCAGTCCCTTTCTGAAACTGGAAAAGAGGATTTAACTGAATTGTTAGGCCTTTATCAAGATCGTTTAAAAGAATATGGTCAAACAGAAGAAGCTACTTTAATCTCTGAATTAATGAAAGACTTAGAGACAAACTTCATGCAAGTCATTCCCGTTAAACAACAAGCAGACCCTTCTGTATCAACGGAATAAACATTACGAAAATCGTCCTCAAGAAATTGAGGGCGATTTTTTTTGTAAGTTAAAGTACCTTGTACATTATCGGTTAATCTTCTCTTTTATGTTAACAATACAATAAAGTGAAACTTCCATCAGTGATGGGTTTTCCTCTTCCCCCACTGATGGTTAGTTGAACCAATCGAGCACTTACTGGCAGTTTATCCCCCACTTATCCTCCTTTAATTCCTCGAAGCCTTGAAGTGGAGTTTTACTGCCAGTTGTTGCGGGGTAAAGTATAATTTAGAGTTAAAATAAGGTTATGATCCTAAATTCTCTTGATTATTTGAAAATAAAGGTGTATATTACGACATTGTCTTAGTCTTTTATTCTCTATGTATTATTGAAAGGGTAGTTCATCTATGAAGTTAGGTGCAAGAATTTTTAAAACTGGTTTGGCCATTATTTTGTCTTTATATCTCGCTATTTGGCTTGAGCTCGAAAACCCAGGATTTGCAGCCCTTGCTGCAACTTTTGCTATTCAGCCGTCGATTTATCGTTCGTTCCAAACGATCCTTGAACAAATACAAGCGAATATTATCGGGGCCGTCTTAGCGGTTATCTTTGTCCTTACGTTTGGTCCAGATCCATTTGTTGTTGGCTTAGTCACCGTCATTGCCATTGCCATTATTATAAAACTGAAACTTGAAGCCTCAACTATTCCTCTAGCTATAGTAACAATTATTATTATTATGGAAAGTCCAATTGAAAACTTTATTGAGTTTGCTTCTGTTCGGTTTCTTCTTATTATTATTGGGGTATTTTCTGCATTTATTGTTAATTTAGTATTTATACCCCCACGTTATGAAACAAAACTATATCATAAAGTCGTAGAATATACTGAACAAACGATTCAATGGACCATATTGTTTTTACGAAAAGATGCTGACCATAAATCAATGCGTAAAGATATGACGTACCTCCATGAAAAAATGGTCAGGCTAGAAAACCTCTTTCTTTTATATAAGGAAGAACGAAATTATTTTATTAAAAACAAATATAGCAAAGCCCGCAAAGTTGTTTTATTTAAACAAATGATGATAAGTGGGCAAAAAATATCTACCATTTTAAAGAATTTAGAACGACGGGAAAATGAATTGTTCCACATGCCAGAAAATCTGCAAGAGTTAATCAAAGATCAATTAAGACGGTTAACAGATTATCACTTGCGTATCCTTCTTCGGTATGCTGGGAAAGTCCATTCCGAACCAAACCCTGAAGTTTTAGAAGAAATTGACGAAGGAAAAACGAGTTTAATGGAAAGTTATTTAGTCTTATATGAACAAGCTGAAATTAGTAAAGACGAATGGCTTCACATTCTCCCTATCATCTCTCACATTATGGAGTATGAAGAAAAACTAGAGCATTTAGATCACCTGGTAGACAGCTTTTTTACGTATCATAAAAAGGAAAACAAAGTCCTCGTTCAAAATGAAGAAGAGTAAAACTTAAAGAAAACTAAAGGTTTTATGGTTAGAAAAATTCCTACCTAAAAAACAATTGCTTTTCCTAAAAAATAATTATACTTACGCTCAGAGTGTTCTGAGCAGAAGCTTTTAAAGGAGATTGTTTGGTTCTTTCAGTTGATTCAAAAGCGTACGATGAACTTAACTTTAATCAACTTCAGACCAAATACTTTTTTGAGAGTTTAACCAAAAAGTATAATGTAGAATTAATTACTAGAAATACAGATGCTAAAAATATTGCCACAGCTATTTCACAAACGGCATTAGAAAAAAAACGTGATACAAATCGTGTTAGGTCAATCTATTCAAACGAAAGTTGAATTATGGACTAAAGAACCTATTATTAATAATATTTTACTCAAAGTACAAGGAATAGATATTCATATTGTGGAGGTAAATCGAGAATTTTACTATGAATCTTCTTCCTATGAACGAGGAATTACAGCTCAGTTAGTTAAAGAAAATGACCAGGGAATTGCACTTATGGATGAAGCGAGCCTATCGATTAATAATTAAATACTCTGCGTTAAAATTTTCTCCTTAAAACAGAAGTTCAAAGTCATAAAAAAGACTTTGAACTTCTTTGAACTTACCGATATATAGTGAAGCTTCCTTTTCGTCCCGCACTGTATGTTGAGCCTACACGCTGTGGGCCACACAGACGTTGTCACAGGACCCAACGCTCTCATAGTCTCTTGGCACGAGTTAAACGGAATAAAAGGACTACCGTTGTTCTAATGAAGTTGCTGGACTTCGAAAAGTCGTTTATAACTACCCTTCCTATTCATTAGATCTTCGTGCGTACCGATTTCTGAAACCTTTCCGTCTTCTATCACAACGATTCGATCGGCATTCGTGATTGTCGATAGTCGATGTGCAACAATAAATGTCGTTCTACTTTTAGCCAATACTTCTAAGGCCTCTTGAATGTAATGTTCGCTTTCTAAATCAAGGGCTGATGTTGCTTCATCAAAAATAAGAATGGGAGGGTTTTTCAAAAACACTCTCGCAATCGCAATTCTTTGTTTTTGTCCACCAGAGAGCTTGACTCCCCTTTCCCCCACTTCGGTATCATATCCTTTTGGCAAATTCATTATGAAATCATGGGCATTGGCAGCCATAGCTGCAGCAATTACTTCATTATCCGATGCGTTAGGATTTCCCATTAGAATATTCATTTTTATAGTATCGCTAAAAAGAATATTGTCCTGCAACACCATTCCAATTTTATCTCGAATGCTTTGTACTTCATAATTACGGATATCATGTCCGTCAATTTCAATACTTCCTTCTGTTACATCGTAAAAACGAGGAATTAAACTAATGATCGTACTTTTTCCGCCTCCACTCATACCTACGAAGGCGATCGTCTCTCCAGCCTTTACATCTAAGTTAAAGTCTTTGATTACCGTTAAACTATCTTCATCATAACGAAACGTTACATTTTTAAATGTGATATCTCCTTTTACGAACTTCAAAGGTTTCGCATTATCTTTATTTACAATATCGTACTTTTCATCCATAAATTCAAATACCCGATCCATCGAAGCAAGAGATTGCGTTAATGTCGTCGAGGAGTTAATAAGTCTTCTTAATGGGTTATAAAGGCGCTCCATATACATAACAAAAGCAACCATACTTCCTATTTCAATGCGTCCAGTAATTACAAAATAACCTGAAACTGCAATGACTAGAAGCGGCGCAACATCCGTTATCGTATTTACAACAGCAAACGTTTTAGCGTTCCAACGTGTATGATCAAGCGCTCTTTCTAGAAAGTGACCGTTACGTTTAGCGAACTGGTCTTTCTCATAATTTTCTAAAGCAAAACTTTTAATGACATTCATCCCTTGAATTCTTTCATGGAGATGCCCTTGTACTTCAGCTAAAGCTTGAGAACGGACTCTCGTTAAATGTCGCAACCTCGAATAAAAAAATTTAATTGAAAATCCGTAAAACGGAAACATACAAATAGCCACTACTGTTAACCAAGCATTCATTGAAAACATAATCGCTAATGCAATCAATATCGTTATCATATCAAGCCATATGTTCATTAGACCCGTAATTACAAAATTCTTCGTTTGCTCGACGTCATGGATTACTCTAGAAATTATTTCTCCCACTTTTCTATTTGAGTAAAAACGAAGACTCAATTTTTGGATATGAGAAAATAACTTTTTCCTAATATCATATAAAACTTTACTACCAATCCATTGAGCGAAATATTGTCGATAATATTCTATCGGTGGTCGCACAACTACAAAAATGAAGAACATAATCCCCATTAACCAAAGTAATTTTGAAATTTTTTCATCTTGCAATAATGCTTCTGCCAATACAATATCATCAATAACGTATTTTACGATTAGCGGCGTCAACAGGGGTATTCCAAATTTAAAGATACCTATCCCCACCGCAAAAAATACAACTTTCCAATACGGCTTTACAAATTTTAAATATCTTCTAATAGAGGTCAGACCTGATCCCCCCATTTTACATAATATGTATTTTGTTATAATGAAAAAACAAAAGGCAGACTCAAATGCAAAGTATCTGTCACACACTAATTAGAAGTATAGTACCTCCATATAGGTTGCACTATAAATCAGAATTAAGGAGTACAGATACTTATGAGTCAGCCTCTACAGTCGGTATTGTAAAAATCGCTCGTACCACATTTCAACAAACTGCGGAGCAAACGGTCCTTTCCGTTGATGAATCCAAGAAACGAGCTCTTCAACATTTCGTTCAAGAATATGATCAAGTTGTTCAGGATATTTCATCTGTTTTCGATGAACAGCATACTCATCTTCATCCAAAAGCTTATACGTCATATCAGGAAAGACTTTAATATCTAGATCATAGTCAATATACTTTAAAGCTTCTTCATCCCATGTAAAAGGGGAACCTAAATTGCAGTAATAGTAAATTCCGTCGGACCTGATCATACCAATCGTATTAAACCAATGATTTGCATCAAAATAACAGATAGCTGGCTCACGTGTACGCCATTGGCGACCATCTGATTCCTTGACTAGAATACGGTCATTACCACCAATTACTACTTTTGACGTCCCCTTTAGAACAACAGTTTCTTCCCATACACGATGAATGAAGCCATTGTGTTTATAACTCTGGATTTGAATAACACTTCCAGTCTTGGGGAAACCCATGTATTACTCCTTTCTCGCTTAACCATTTGGACGCCGATGTGTAACTAAACGGTCATTGGGATCGATATATAAAGGATAATCTAGCTGCTCATGATGTAAATATTCTTTAATTAGAAAATAACTAATTCGAAATGCTGGATCTCCAGGGATAACTGGCATTTCATTCTTTTCACTTATATATTGATCGACTGCATATTGAACTTTATCAATTGTTCTTGCCTTTTCAGCGTCTTCAAATACTTCAAACGTCTCTTTTGACATATAAAATTTTTGTTTCGGTAAACCTTTCAAGATTTTTTTTAGCAAGTCAAAGTTAATGGAATGATCATCGTTTACTAACGAACGTAATGACACCCCTATCGGCATATTACTCGCACATTGCTTTATTGCCTGCCTGACTTCATGAATCGTTACCTCTATTTCTTGTAGTTCCTCTTCCTCCTTCTTCCGTTTCTTCTTCCAAAACATGATGTTCTCCTTCCCCAACAAACCGTTGAGTTTATCTCCTACTACGCTTCAAAAAAATATTATCTCTATTATTATACAGTTTTCAAATTTATTTTAAAATGAATAAGGTAATTATTTATGTATATAGAAAAAGGCACTTTCTGAACGTCTCTCAGAAAGTGCCTAGCGTCAATAGTAATTATTGACTTTGTTGGTTTGATGAAGCTTGGTTTTTACGAGCTGCCGATTGCTGGTTTTGCTGACGAACTTCTTGTGCGTCAGTTTCACTAGCAAATTCAGTGTTCTGGCTTTGCCCTTGAGCTGAAGCAGCGTTTTGCTGTCTCACTTTTTGAGCATTAGTTTTTGATGCTTGATTTTGTTGGTTGTTATTCATGAGTCTCACCTCCACAAACATTAATTTATCCTGGTGAAGTTCTTTTTATCCAAAAAATTTTTAAGTTAATTTTGTTTTTTTCTTTAAAATAGTTTTAGTAATTTTTTAATAAGCTTCTTTCGTATGACGCATAGGACGAGTGACTCACAGAAACACTATATATACTTAAATGAATAAGGAGGCACAATGATATGTATGTAGGTCGTGATATGACTGAACTTTCCATGATGTCAAAAACGGATTGGTCTGACAAAGAGTTAGCTTATTTTCATAAAAATCTCCAACAAATAGCGCCATACTTAAACTCAGAAGGCGTTACAATCCACCGCGAAATTATTAAGGAAATTGAAAACAGAGGTGGATTTAAACAAGAAGCCGATTACGAACATGGCAGTCAAATTCACTATGATTAGTTTTCTTAGGCTAACTCATAACTGTTCCTCTTTTTTTACGAGCGTAAAAGGGGAATGCTACTTGGGTTAGCTTTTTTTTTTAGATAATACATACTAATAACGAGTAAATAATAGGCATCCGTTTAATTTTCCGATAGAATATTCTATAAAGGGAATGTTTGGGGGAAAAAATATGTTAACACCATCACAAAGGTTAAACCACTTAACGACTAGTATATTTTCTGATATGGCCGAGAGAAAAAAGGAAAAAATCAGTCAAGGAATACAAATGATTGATTTAAGTATTGGCAGTCCAGATTTACCACCACCTCTCAACGTAAGAAAACGTTTTGCCGAGGAAGTACTTGATGACTCTTCGTATCAATATGCAATTAAAAGTACTGAGGTCTTTAATGAGGCTGTCGTTTACTTTTATAAAGAACGCTATAACGTACATATACAATCAACAGATGTTCTTCAACTGATGGGCTCACAAGATGGCCTAGCACATATTGCGTTAGCTTATTTAGATAAAGGTGATGTCATTATTGTTCCTGATCCTGGCTATCCGATATATTCTGCCTCCGCTCATATTGCTGGGGCGGAAATTTACTACCTACCATTAACAGAAGAAAATAAGTTTATGCCAAGTTTAGAATCGATTCCAGAAGATATTCGCAAGCGTGCGAAGTTAATGATAATGAACTATCCAGGTAATCCTACAGCAGCTCTTGCAGATCGAAATTATTTTGAAGATATAGTAGAGTTTGCGTTACGAAATCATATCTTAATCCTACATGATTTCGCATATTCAGAGCTTATTTTTGATAACCAGGAACCATTAAGTATTTTCTCTATACCTGGAGCGGAAAAAACCGCCATTGAATTTAATTCATTGTCGAAAAGCTTTAATATGGCTGGAGCAAGAATTGGTTATGTTATAGGTGACCCAAGCTTTCTTAAACCACTCGCTGTGTTAAAATCACACTTAGACTATGGAGTGTTCTTACCGATACAACAAGCAGCTGTTGAAGCTTTAACTGGAGATTTCGCCTTTTTAGAACAACATTGCCAGATCTATGAACAACGTCGAAACGTTTTTATTCATTCCTTACATGAAATTGGCTGGGATGTTCGTCAACCTGACGGTGGGATGTTTGTCTGGGCTAAAGTGCCTTCCCGCTATACATCGATAACCTTTTCACTCGCTGCATTAGAAGCAGGAGTTGTAGTGACACCAGGAAATGCATTTGGAAACGCTGGAGAAGGTTATGTAAGAATCGCTCTAGTGCAAAGTGAAGAACGCCTAAAAGAAGCTGCTAAAAGATTAAAAACGATTTTATAGGAGGAGAAAAAAATGAAAGCCGTTGCTTATCAAAAATATGGTGGACCTGAAGTTCTGGAAGTTATTGAAGTTGAAAAGCCAGTGCCCAAAGAAGGGGAAGTCCTTATAAAAGTAGGAGCAAGTGGAGTTAACCCTGTAGATACATACTTTAGATCTGGAGTACGACCTGTTGATCATTTTCCATATATCCCCCATTTTGATCTAGGTGGAACAATCGCTGAAGTAGGCCCAAATGTAGAAAAATGGAAAGTTGGTGACCGTGTTTGGGGGACGAATATCAATGGGACATCTGCAGAATATGTAGTAGCTACGGAAAGTAACATTTTTTCACTCGCTGATCATCTAAGTGAAGAAGATGGAGCAGCCTTGTCTATGGCCTTTATGACAGCTTACATCGCATTGTTTCATCGCGCTCGCATTTCAGCAGGCGAAACCATCTTAATTTACGGAGCTGCAGGAGCAGTTGGAAATGCCGCGGTTCAATTAGCAAAAAACCATGGAGCTACCGTAATTGCTACTGCTAGTTCTTCTGGGAAAGCTAAAATCGCACAAGATGCTGGAGCAGATAAAGTGATTCTTTACACTGAAACGAGTCTTGTGGATGCTGTTCAAGAGTTTACCAACAATAACGGGGTTTCAGTTATTCTCGATATGTCCTTAAGCGAAAATATAGAACAGAATTTTGAAGTGTTAACATATGGTGGGAGAATTGTAACGATCGGTTCACCGAAGAATAATACCCCTGTCCTACCGTGGCGCTTACTTAATATGAAAAATGCCTCATTGATTGGCGTACTTTTGTTTACATCTGATCCTAAGGAGTTTAAAGAAGCTGGTGAAGAAGTTTCTCAGCTATTTGCAGAGAAGAAGTTAACTACACATATTGCAAAAGTATTTAATTTTGAAGAGGCGCAAGAAGCTCATCAAGCGTTAGAAAGCAAAAAGTATAGTGGAAATATCTTGATTAAGCCATAATAAATGTTTATAAAAACTCCCTCTTGCAAAACCTAACAAAAATAAGGTAAGGGGGAGTTTTTTTCATGGAAAAAGACATTTATTACGTTAACTTAAATCCAATAAGTATGGACAACATAAGTAGGACACCTGTACACGATGGACAAATGATCGAATATGAAATTGAAGCTTCAGATGAACAATACCGTCAACTACAAGACTTACTAAAAGAAGTACAAGAGCATGACCTAGAATTAGCTGACCTTTTTACATTTAAACATTTTAATGAAGAATTTGCTGAGGCTGACCGCAGGGAAACCCAGCGTGGACTAAACCAAGTGTACCGAAAAATTTATGAACTCGGCACTCCAGAAACGAAAAAAGCACTTGAAGAAATTCATTTAATGGATAATGATGAATAGTCTTAAATGAACAAATACACGACTTATCGATAGTAGTGGCGAGAGTCGAATGTCTAGCTCGGCTTCATAACCTCACAATGGCCATTCTCGTGCAATTTCACCTGGAACGGGAACTAAAACAGTTTTTGAGTTCCCGTTCCTTTTTGGTTTCCTCTGGCTCGGGTATCATAGGCGCCTTGTTCCCGCGCCTACCTCGGTTCCCCCTGCTCGCGGGCATCATAAAAGCTCATAGTGACCGTCCGAGTAGGAAACCAGGCGATCGTGGTCACTATGAAGAGGTCATAGTGACCGTCCGAGCAGGAAATCAGGTGAGAGCGGTCACTATCAAGAGCTCATAGTGACCGTCCGAGCAGGAAATCAGGTGAGAGCGGTCACTATCAAGAGCTCATAGTGACCGCACGAGTAGGAAACCAGGTGAACGCGGTCACTATAAAGAGCTCATAGTGACCGCGCGAGTAGAAAACCAGGTGAACGCGGTCACTATGAAGAGGTCATAGGATTAAATCATTGTAACTTCTTTTACACATAAATATGGACTTGACTCTCGTTTCCCCTGCTCGCGGGCATTATAAGCGTCTCTTAGTCCCGCGCCTACCTCGGTTCCGCTGTTCGCCGACTCCTCACCACTATAATATATA
This sequence comes from Alkalihalobacterium alkalinitrilicum, assembly GCF_002019605.1. Lineage (NCBI taxonomy): Bacteria > Bacillati > Bacillota > Bacilli > Caryophanales > Bacillaceae > Alkalihalobacterium > Alkalihalobacterium alkalinitrilicum. Next base: position 3,068,712 of record NZ_KV917368.1, read on the forward strand.
AATTTTCAACCTAAAAAAACTGCACCATAAACAAGCGCACCAGCAATAACCAACGCAGGGTGAACTTTCAACCTTTCTAGAAGAAAAAAGCTGATTACAATTAATAACCCTGTTTGCCATATGCCCGTGGCTTCATAAGAAGAAGCGAAAAAGCGGTATGCCAGTACACCTAATAATACGGCAATCGTTGGTCGAATAAGCATCGTCATTTTTTTGACTTTGGGTGAATGTCGATATTTATATAGAAGACTTAATAAAGCAATCATTAAGACAAGAGACGGAGCTACGGTTGCAAACACACCCACTGTTGCACCAAGCACTCCTGCTTGTTCATATCCTACAAATCCAGCCATCTTCGTTGCAATAGGGCCAGGTAATGCATTTCCTAATGCTAGTACTTCCCCAAATTCATCTACTGTCATCCATCCATACCGATGAACGACTTCATGTTCAATTAAAGGAATTGAAGCTGGGCCTCCACCATATCCAATGATGCCAGGAATAAAGAAGGCGATAAAGATTTCTATATAAATCATGAACTGTCAGCCTCCTTATCACTAGTTGCATTTTTCCTACCTACAAGGGCATACGTTAGGAGAATTGCTATCACAATTCCAGGATGGATCCCCAGAAATTCAATAACTACTAGTGAAAGAATAACTAAAGCCGATGTTTTCCACCAACCGAGTCCTTCTTTTCCCTTATCAAAAAACTGCCAAGTTAACACGGCCATCATTACACCAACTACTGGTAGGACGCCATGTGTCATCCCTTGAACCCAAGCTTGATCCTTATAAGCTGATAATGATGTTAAGAATACGATCATTAGAATGATTGTGGGAACAATTGAAGCAATTAAAGCAGTTAACATTCCCAGATATCCACCAACGCGATAGCCAATATAACCTGCCATCTTCGTTGCAATAGGACCAGGTAATGTATTTCCAATTGCTAAAATATCACCAAATTCCTCATTATTCATCCATCGAAAACGTTCAACAACTTCTTTCTGAACAAGAGGGATGGACGCTGGCCCACCCCCATAACCAAATATCCCTACTCTAAAAAAAGCGATAAAAATTTCCCACTGTAATTTCATTTTGATTTTTCCCCTCTTACCAAACAGCAATTGCTCCATCTGTACGCATCTCAGTTCCGCCAGCTAACACTCCAGTTTTAGGATCTCTCCATATAATCTGTCCTCTACCAAAGCTGCCTGAATGAGACGCAATTTGAACTTGATGTCCCTTAGCTGTTAAGGCTTGTACCAGATGCGCAGGCATTGATTGTTCTACTAAAATCGTTTTATCTTTCATCCATTGCCATCGCGGAGCATCTAGAGCTGCTTGCGGATTTAAATGGAAATCTATAGAATTCATCACTACTTGCATATGACCTTGGGGTTGCATAAACCCACCCATAACTCCAAACGGTCCTACTGGCTCTTCGTCTTTTGTTAAGAACCCTGGAATAATTGTATGGAACGTCTTCTTATTAGGTGCAAGAGCATTATCATGCGTTGGATCCATTGAAAAGTTATGACCACGATTTTGTAAACCAATACCAGTCCCTGGAACAACTAGACCAGAACCGAAGCCCATATAATTACTTTGAATGAAAGAAACCATATTTCCTTCCTCATCAGCTGTTGCTAAATAAACCGTTCCACCTCTAGGTGGGTCTCCTGCTTCAGGCAATAATGCTTCCTCGCCAATAAGGTCTCTTCTTGCTTTCGTATATTCTTTAGAAAGAAGTTCTTTAACTGTCGTTTTCATATCTTTGTGCTCAGTTATATATTTCATACCATCCGCAAATGCTAGCTTCATCGCTTCAATTTGTTTATGTAATGTGTCTACACTATCACGATGAGAAAACTCATAACCTTTTGCTATATTTAACGCCATAAGTGCAACAAGCCCTTGACCATTTGGCGGGATTTCCCACACATCGTAACCCCGATAATTGACACCAATCGGATCAACCCATTCTAATCTATAATTCTCAAGATCTTCTTTACGAAGAAATCCACCATATTCTTTTGAAAATGCATCGATTTTATCGGCAATTTCCCCTTTATAAAAAGCTTCTGCTTTTGTTTCAGCAATCGCTCTTAACGTTTTGGCGTGCCCTTTCGATGACCAAACTTCACCAACTTCTGGTGGTCGACCATCAGGTGCAAAGGTTTCAAACCAATGTTTAAACTCGTCGCCACTTAACTGTTTTTTATAACTGTTATAAGCCCCCTTCCAGAAGTATGCTAAAATCGGTGATAATGGGTAACCATTTTCAGCATAGTCTATCGCTGGTTGCAGCACTTCTTTTAAAGATAATTTACCGAATTTTTCCGATAACTCTGCCCAAGCAGCTGGTACACCAGGAACAGTTACCGGAATCCAACCAAACTTCGGAATTTCCTCATATCCTTTTTCTTTTACAGCATCAATGGAAATCGAACTTGGTGATGGACCACTGGCATTTAATCCATGTAACTTTCCTTTTGTCCATACTAGAGCAAATGCATCTCCACCAATTCCATTTGATGTAGGTTCAACGACAGTTAAACATGCTGCTGTTGCAATCGCAGCATCGATCGCATTACCACCTTTTTTCAATATGTCTATACCAGCTTGGGCAGCTAGTGGTTGAGATGTTGCAACCATTCCTTTTTTACCATACGTCACCATTCGTTGCGATGAATATGGGTACTCGTTTCCTTTATTTAAAAACATATATAAATGCCCCCTTTTTTATCTCTCGTTTGTCTATTTTACTTGGTTCCCCCATTTTTCTGCAAAAATAAGTCCCTCTAACTGACGCCTTTTTTCCCAACCTTCAGCTTCCAAAATTGGTTTTTCAGGATAGTTTGTAGTATACCCGATTGACAAAAGGGCTATAGGATCAATATGGGGTGGGATGTTTAATATATCTTTCACATCATTTTTCTTATAAAAACTAACCCAACCTAACGCTAAACCTTCCACTGTTGCAGCAAGCCACATATTTTGGATCGCACAAGCAGTTGACATTATATCGGTTTCTGGGATAGAGTTTCTTCCTAATACATGGGATCCTCCCCGCGTTGGATCACACGTAACACAAATTGTAATAGGTGCTTCTTTTAATCCCTGTACTTTTAAGCCAAGAAACTTTTGGTGTCTTTCATCTTTATCTTCATAATGAATTGCTAGAGCTCTTTTTTCTTTATTTGCAGCCCAAGCAAGCTTTTCTTTTATTTCTTGTGTTTCAATAATAATAAAGTTCCATGGTTGCATAAACCCCACTGAAGGCCCATCGTGCCCTGCCTGAATAATGTTCATAATTGCTTGTTGAGGAACCTCTTTATTCGTAAAAGTCCTGACATCTCGCCGGCGCTTAATGACATCATATAATGTTTGTTTTTGTTCTTCTGAGTACATCCCATTTCCCCCTTAAAAATTTGAATTTGATTGACCACCATCGACATTCAACGTGGCACCAACTACCCAAGATGCTTTATCGCTCGCGAGGAAGAGGACTGCATTTGCCACTTCTTCTACTGTTCCAAAACGACCAGCAGGTATTTCACTTTCTACAAACTGATTAATTTTTTCAGGATTTTCTTCTAACCGTTTTTGCCAGTTACCCGTTGAATGTAAAATCGATCCAGGTGCAACGCCATTCACTCTTACTCCCTCTTTAATCACTTCATCTGCAAGAGATTTCGTAAAACTAATCATAGCTGCTTTAGCACTATTATAAGTAGGCTTCCCTCCTGATTCTCGGCCAAAGATTGAGGAGATATTGACAATACTTCCACATTTCTTTTCCTTCATGAATGGTAACGCCAGTTTACTAAAATGAACGGCTGAATAGAAATTGAGTTGCATTGCTTCTTCAAACAGAATTAAGTCTGTTTCTGAAGTTGTTGAACCATTACTACCACCAACATTATTCACCAAAATATCAATCGTTCCAAATTCTGAGATAAACTTTTGAAATGCTACCTCTCGTTCAGAAGCATTCATTAAATCTGTAGAAATACAGACTATACTTCCTAACTCCTGCTTCACTTCCTCTAACACAGTAATATCTCGTGCCATAATGGCTACTTTAGCACCTTCTTGAATGAAAGCTTTGGCAATCGCTTTGCCGATTCCTTTAGAGCCACCAGTCACTAAAACTACTTTATTCTCTAAATTTAGCTTCATTTCATCACCTTCTTATTTGTTGTGCAATAATTTTCTGATGCGATACTGGGAACGGAAAGCTTTCAATCGAATTCTCGTTTACCCACCTTATGTTATCATTATCTATTGGTTTTTCTGATAAGATTGTCCCCTCATAGACGCTAATACTCCAAATGAGATGAGAAAAAACATGCTTTACCTTTTGTACAATTTCACCAACTTCAACCGTCATCGCGTACTCAGTTTTTAAATATTCACGTAGACTTTCATGTTGTTGTTTAGCATCTTTTATTGTTTCGATATTAGGGAATTGCCATAGTTTTGCTAACAACCCTGTTTCAGGACGACGCTCAATTAGAACTTCACCAGTGTTATTTCTTAAAACAATTGCAGCCATGTCTTTGGCTTTCACTTTCGTTTTTTTCTCTTTTATAGGTAAGCTTTTTTCTTTTCCTGCATGATAAGCTCGACAATATTCACGAACAGGACATAACAAACAACCTGGTGATTTCGGCGTACAAACAAGGGCTCCTAACTCCATTAATCCTTGATTAAACTCAGAAGGTTTTTGTTTGGAAATCATTTTAGAAAGTGCACGCTCAAAAATCGTTCTTGTCTTAACTTTTCCGATATCTTCTTCAATTAAGAGTACTCTAGAAATAACACGCATCACATTTCCGTCCACTGCAGGTTCAGGTTTATTATAGGCAATACTTAAAACGGCACCAGCGGTATAAGGCCCTACTCCCTTTAGTTGACTGATTTTTTCTTTAGTATCAGGTACCTTACCTCCATATTCTTCAGCAACTTCTCGAACCGCAGCTTGTAAGTTTCTTACTCTCGAATAATAACCTAATCCTTCCCAAGCCTTTAATATTTCCTGTTCTTCAGCAAACGCTAGGTCCTGCAGTGTCGGGAATTTCTGTATGAAATTATTGTAATATGGAATCACTGTATCAACTCGCGTTTGCTGAAGCATAATTTCAGAAACCCAAATCCGATATGGATCTCTTGTTTTTCTCCATGGTAAATCTCGTTTATGTTCTTCAAACCAGTTCACTAATTGTTCTTGAAATCCTTTTGTGTTAAATTCTTGTAGTATTTCAGTCAAACTTAACCCTCCAGCTTTTACACTTCTCTCTTCGCACGAAATGCCCAACAGTGAATTTTTTCTTTTCCACCATCCACCATTGAATGTATTTTACTAAAAAGGTGATGGTCTTCGTCTTGACGTAGTTTTTTTAGAGCGACATAATGGGCTTCTGTCGGAACTTTAAACATTTCAACATATAAATGAGGTTGATCTGTAGCGACGAACCATTGAATTTCAATCGCTTCAAAGCTAGGAAGTTCTGCAATAATATGCTCCATAACTTGTTCGTATTCATGAATGTTTTCTTGTTTTATTCTGTACTCCATAAAAATTTGTAAAGATTGTGTCATAATCTTAGTTCCCCCTTTTTAATAACATCAATTTCGGGTATAAATAAAGTAATGACTTTTTTTAGAGTATATAGGTATTGCTCATACTAAGGTTTTCATAAGAAAGGTTTTCTTATCATTATTCAAGCTTCACCGAAAGGAGGTAATTCAAACTTGGATACAGGAACTCACGTCGTCATGGGAATTGCTCTCGGTGGGCTTGCTACATTAGATCCTGTCGTTGGTAATGATCCAATTATGAGACAAACCGTAATGGTAGCAGCAATTATTGGTTCGCAAGCACCTGATTTTGATACCGTTCTTAAATTTAGAAATAACGCTGTTTACATACGCAACCATCGTGGAATTACACACTCTTTACCCGCTATTTTAATTTGGCCATTTATCATTGCAGGTGGAATTTCGATGTTAGTTCCTGAAGTGAATTATTTACATTTATGGATTTGGACATTTATAGCTGTATTCCTTCATGTTTTTGTCGACATTTTTAATGCATATGGAACACAAGCTCTACGACCAATTAAGCATAAATGGATTGCGCTTGGGTCAATTAACATCTTTGATCCCTTTATTTTCTTAGTACATGTTGCTGGAATTATTTTATGGCGCTATGGATTTAATCCTGGATATACTTTTTTATTTATTTATTTCGTTCTTATACTGTATTACATTTGGAGATTTCAAGCACGCAATAAAGTCATTGCTCATGCTAAGTCTCTCTACCGAAATGCAACTCATGTGTTTATTTCGCCTACATTTCGCTGGAATCAATGGCATTTAGTTATAAGAACAACGGAAAAATTATATGTTGCTGAATCGAGAAATCATAAAATAAATTTCTTTGAACAATTTCCTTTTGAACCCATTCCTGATGACCCTATTATCAATGCGGCTAGAAAGGATGAAAACTTGTCCGCATTCCTTTCATTTTCTCCTACATACCGATGGGAAGTTGAAAGGTTCGATAATTATTATGAAGTCCGTTTTATTGATTTAAGATATCGCAGCAAGGGCCATTACCCATTTGTTGCAATTGTTCAGCTTGATGATGATCTTCAAGTGCTTAGCTCATACACAGGTTGGGTATATAGTGAAGAAACATTGAAACGGAAACTTGAACTCTCCACACAATCATAAGGTTGACTCAAGTGTCGAATTACTTTTTGTATATGTTCACACAGAAAAGTACTCAAAAGACACTAGGTCAACCTTTTGTTTTATAAACATGATTTTGATTGTTAATATTAGAGTTTTTATTATCCAACACTAATTTTTAAAAGGGTCGTCTTCCAATAGAAATTTAAACTTTTCATTTTTGGAAGCATACTCATGTAAATGTGGACCATAATTTTTTAGCCACTGCATGACAATTTGTTCCGTTAGATCTTGTCCTTCATACGTACTTCCAGCTTTAGCACGAGTGGACTCAAAATCTTCCCACAAGCTTTCTACCCATTTTCTTGCCTGTCCATAGGACAACTTCTGATTTCGATCGAGCAACTGTTGAGCTAACCGTTCAAATCGATCATTCACTTAACATACCTCCCCTAACATTTATTGTCTATTATAGAATGGCTTATTATTTCTCATACTAGGAAGGAAGCAAATCAAGCAAGTCAGTTTTGCTTCTAGAGTTTTGGTCTTCACACTAGTTGTATTTCAGAAGGAGGGTTCACCGATGCGTAACAAAGAGAAAGGATTTCCACTGCGAAAATCATTTTCGGGAGAACCAAGAGCGAAAGAGGAATATTCTTCAAAGCGTGCCGATGGTACTATTAGAGATCATCCGCAAGAGCGAATGAAGCAATCCAATCAATCTCGATAATGATGAAATGATATCATTTCTCTAAGCTACTAGGAGGTGTTTTACCTTGCATAAGGTAAGAGGAAAAAACTATGCTGATCCATTTCAATCTCCACGAGCGAATCCAAAGCATGCCTTCCATCAAGTGAACGGTGAAACTGAAAGAGGCCTTCACAACTATGTTTTAAAAGTCCAAACAAGAAAACGTTCATAGGCTTTTGAACGAACAATCTTCACAAACCTTTTCCTTCCTTATTTAAAGGAGAAGCAACTCCTCTGCTTCTCCTTTTTTTCTTTATGAAAAACTAAATTTTTTCGCTTATATTTTGTTCACACTTTATTTATGTTTCAAAACGGAAATAGGAACTCCTTCAAGCTCACTGCCACCATTTCGATAACCCCAAGCAAATCGCCCATTCATATAAGAAATTAAAAATCGCGATAGTTCATCTACCATTTCATATGTTTCTCCTGGTTGATACTCATCTGGGTTGAGTAAGTAAGCTTTTGCCATAATCATTTTTCGTTCATAAACAGCAAATTCACTAGCCATTCCCATTTGTTCAGCTTTTTTCGCTTTTTCATTTAATTGAGCAATTTCATTTTTTAATTCATACTCAGTCATTTCACTATAACGTTTTTCCATATATTACGCCTCCATCGGCTTATTCAAATCATTCTTAATTATAGTCGATTTTAGGAAGTAGGACCAGCGAACTCGTTCCATCAAGCTGGAACATTGGGAAATCATATGGGGTCTGGATTGTCGACTCCACCTAATTAGAACTTCCCATCTACGCTACGCTAAGGGGTAGTAGTCTATACCCTAAAAACTAAACGAGGATGACAAAACTTATAAAATGAGATAGGCAAAAATTAACCCGATTAAGCCTGAGCAAATGATATAATATAGCATTGGTAATAATGTTAACCGAATAATGGGTCCTTCTTTACCTAACAATCCCACAACTGAAGCGGCAGCCACCACATTTAAAACACAGATCATATTCCCACCATTCGCACCAAGTACTTGTAAAGCAAGAATTAATCTTGGTTCAACACCAATTTGGTCTGCAACACTAAACTGAAAAAGAGCAAACATCATATTACTAAACGTTGCACTGCCAGACACAAAAGATCCAAGTGCACCAATAAAAGGTGCAACAAGTGGCCAACTACCCCCTAAAGCAGTAGAAGCTGTGTTCGCCAATTCCATTGGCATGCTAACAAAACCAGATTTATTAACACCAGAATTAATAAATATTCGGACCATTGGAACAGCAGTAAACAAAGTTACCGCACTTCCCACAACAGCTTTTGTAGATGAAAACATCGTTGTCTTGATTTTCTCTCTATTCATTTGGTGTATAAAAAAGGTAATCAAAACAACTAACACAAAGATCGTTCCAGGTAAGTAAAGCGGTTCTAAACTTGTACTAATATTTGTATTTAATATATTCGGCCAGCTTAGTTGCACTGACTGAACCCACGCTTTAAACGGTAAACCATCTAGACGTGTTAAGACGAGAAATAAACCAACGAGAAGATAAGGAATCCACGCTATCACTAGGTTTAAAGATGGTCCTTTTTGTTCCTTTTTATTGGAAGTCAGTGCTTTTCCAATCCACTCAGGTGACCAGTGTTCACTAGGAGCAAAATCCCACACTTGTTCTTGTTTCGGAAGTAAGAATCCTTTTTTAGCAGCTGGGACAACAAGGATAAGCCCTATTAACCCTCCAAAGATAGATGGGAACTCAGGACCTAAAAATAAGGCAACCACTAAAGCTGGGACGGTAAAACATATCCCTGCAAATAAAGCAAACTTCCAGACTTCAAATCCTTCACGCCACGATTTATTTTCACCAAAAAATCGGGTTAACATGAGGACGAGAATAAGTGGAATAAACGTTCCCACAAAAATATCAATTTGCATAACTTGTGCTCCGACACCTTTTACATATTCCCCGATTAGACTACTGTCCTTTATATAAGGCGTAACGACAGCTGCTATTTGAGAACCTTCTTGTAAACCTTGTTCTATACCTACTATTATAGGTGTACCAACCGCACCAAAGGACACAGGACTACTGTCTGCAATCAAGGCTAATACAACTGCGGCTAATGGGGGGAAACCAAGGGCAACGAGTAACGGGGCTCCAATTGCTGCTGGCGTTCCAAAGCCAGCGGCTCCTTCAATGAATGCACCAAACAGCCAAGCAATAATAATAAGTTGAACTCTCCTATCTGCACTAATCCCTAAAAAACTGTTGCGAATAGTGCCTATGGCACCGCTTAACTGAAGGGTATTTAATAATAATATGGCACCAAACACAATATATAATATAGAGGAGCCAATAATAACCCCTTCTATAATTGCAGCTACTATTTGAACAAAGGGAACAGTCCAATATATATATGCTAAGAAACCTGTTGCCACTAAACTAATCGGGATTGCTTTAACTGCAGGCATTCTCAATACGACTAAAAATAATAACACTGAAACAATTGGAGTTAATGCAACGATAGTACTCATGAGAACTACTCCCTTTCTCAAAGCAACATTTCTATCTTAACATTAGATATTGTTCACTAATTCACTATGTCTATGTTATGGTTTTATGAGAATTTACCCGTTTCTTCATCTAAGTATTGCTCGATTAGCTGAATTGGAAACCCTTTTGAATATAGCCATTGCTTCATTTTATAGCGATGTTCATATCCACTTATATGGGCGAATTTACGTTTTGCTTTTTCGCCTTGATACACGATCGCCTCCCATTGTTGAACATCACCAACAAATGATGAACTTAACCTTAACGCTTCTTCAATCACCTCATAGGAAAAACCTTTTGCTAACAACTGTCGGGTCACCCTTTGATGATAGGCTCTCTCGGATTCCTTTAGCGTTTTCTTAGCTTGTTTTTCCATCCACTTATTCACGTGTTCTAATTGTTCAGCGTACGTGTAACCATTTAAGGCCTCTTCTGCTAAGCGTCCTTTAATTCCTTTATTATAGAGTTCTTGTTCAATTAATTTAGGACCTTTTACAGCTGTACTTTTCTTCGTATTGACAAACGCTCTGGCAAAAGCTTCATCATTTAGAAAACTATATTCTTTCAACTTTGCTACTACTTTAGAGATCTCTACCTCTTCGTATTCTTTTCTTCTTAAATAGTCTTCAACTTCCTTTTCCGATCTCATTCGAAACGTTAAATAGGATAAGGCTAAATTGTAAGCTTTCTTCACTTTATCTTCACTGAGTATTTGTTCTAATTCCTCAACATCAATTTGCATCCCTTTTTTTAAACTCCAGGCAAGAAGGACATCTTGGTCAACACTAAACCCATACTCTTCTCCAGCCCCTTGATCAATATAAATATTAAATCGTTCGGTATTGTTTTTTTGTGTTGTAATTTTTGTTATAACAGCCATAGCCACAACTACTTTCTTTCTTAATTAATTTTGGATGAAACAATGAAATTCCTTTTGATCTGCTTATCAATTATTTATACTTTATACTATACTTAAACATTAGTTAAACGATTATGAAAGTTGGTGAACTACTTGAATATTGCAATAGCTGGCGGTACTGGATTAATTGGTACAGCATTAACTCATCATTTCACATCACAAGGTCATCAGGTTTTTATTTTAACTCGAACACCACAAGAACAGAAGGGGAACGTTAACTATATTCAGTGGTTAATGCCTGGCTCTAAACCAGAAGAAAAACTTCCTCCACTCGACGCTCTTATTAATTTAGCTGGAGATTCAATCGGATCAGGACGTTGGACTCAGCAAAAAAAAGAGCGAATATTAAATAGTCGACTTTCAGCAACTAGCGCTGCAATATCATTACTTGAGCAATTAGAGCGAAAGCCTAGCGTATTTATCAACGCTTCTGCAATTGGAGTTTATGGTCATTCATTTACGGAAACTTTCACAGAAGATCATGCAGATGATGGGAAAGGTAACTTTTTAAAAGACGTTGTAATATATTGGGAAAATGAAGCTAAGAAAGCCGAATTACTTGACATCCGGACTGTCTTTCCACGTTTAGGATTGGTGCTAGATCAGCAGGGAGGCGCTTTACCCAAAATGTTACTTCCCTATCGCTTCTTTGCGGGAGGCAATTTAGGAACAGGTAATCAATGGTATTCATGGGTTCACATTGACGATGTTGTACGTATGTTTGAATTTGCGATCCAAAAACAACAAATTCATGGAGCCATGAATGTTACTGCTCCACACCCCGTTAAAATGAAGGAAATGGGACAAGTCATTTCCTCAATTCTAAAACGACCACATTGGTTACCCGTGCCTTCCTTAGCTTTAAAAATAGTACTAGGTGAAATGAGTTCCTTATTATTAGAAGGTCAACGCGTTCTACCTGAAAAAGCACTCCGTCACGGATATCAATTTACCTATCCTACTGTTAATAAAGCTTTAGTACAAATATTAAAGAAACAGTAAATAAAATGAAAGTCAGTATTCTGTTTGAGAAGCATCTCAAACATCGTATAAAAAAACTCACCTAGATAATAGAATATTTTTCCTCCAATTTACTCATACTATATATATTACTTCATTATTAGGAGGAAACACTATGGAGAAGAAGAAACGTCGTGATCAACATGAAAGACAAACCCTGAAAAAAGCACAACAAGTAACATACCAATCAGACTTTAAAGCTGCTGACCGCGCTGCTCGTTCAAGATAAACACCATTTTCTCGAGGTTGATTCATTAGGATCAACCTTTTTTACTTACTCATACCAAAAGTAACTTCGTTTGGAAATTATTTTATTACATGAACAGTATCCCTCTTTCTCAAACTAGGAACAGATGATTGCACTACTTCGCAACATCAACCAATATACTTGGAGGGATATTTGTGGGTAAAAAGAAAAAAAAGCAACAACAAATCGCTAACGTTCAAAACGACGGCATGGATGTTGAATATTCAGCTGAATTAGCTGATGCAAACGACATAGAAGCAAACGAACGTGGAGCCGCTGCTGACCGCCGAGCAAAAAAGAAGAAAAAGAAATAATGATTTACCCTTTACTTATATAGTAGAGACTGATTTGTACCGTTACACTTTCTGTCTTTATTGTAGTTTCTAGGTACAGTAAAGATAGAAAGTAAAGAGCTGTTAAATCAGTCTCTTTTCTATGAAATATCATTTTAATTCCCCGAACCTTTCTTTACCTAACTTTTCTTCATGATAAAGTCGTCACCTTTTGTAAGATTTGCTCACATTTTTTCAAATTGTTCGAAAACATAACGATATGGAAGGAATATGAAAGATACGTGCTCTTAACAAGTGGTAACGTAAGTCACCCTGATTAATCATGGTTTATCCTTAAATAGCTGGTTTGCTTTAATTTCCACATCCCCTTATCATTTATAATAGCAATAAAAAAAATAATAAATCATCCATTAAGGAGGAATACGTTATTATTTACGATAATTTGCGGTTTGTAGGTGAAAAGCGATGATTCAACTAACGAAAATAGTTAAACCATCCATTCCAAATGTCACTTTTGAAAAACCATCCGTTGAAGATGGCGCCGCCATGTGGGAACTTGTAAATAACTCTACACTGGACTTAAATTCTTCTTACAAATACATCATGTTCTGTGAATTTTTCGCTGAAACTTGTGTAGTTGCAAAAGAAAATGACAAACTTGTAGGGTTCGTTACAGCTTTCATCCCTCCAACTAAACCAGATGTCGTTTTTGTATGGCAAATTGGAGTTGATGCTTCTCAACGAGGAAAAGGGCTTGCCTCTTACCTTTTACAAGAGTTGATTGCTCGTGAAGGTTGCCTAAATATTAATTATCTCGAAGCCACTGTTACACCTTCTAATCAGGCCTCTCAATCACTATTCCGACGCCTAGGGCGAGATCTTAATACGAATTGTGAAGTGTTAGAATGTTTCTCAGAAGATTTGTTTCCTGGAGACGATCATGAAGAGGAACACACTTTCCGAATTGGACCATTCAATAAAGATAAATAGTGTTTAGTAGATAGTAGATTAGGGATAAGGATGATTCGATCGTTTCATGTGAAAAGCTTCACAATTATTAAGGTTGATGCTGAATTCCTTTCTTACCAAATAAAAGGAGGATCTATATCAAACATGGAAAACAATAATTTAAGTATATTTAACGAATTAGAATCTGAGGTTCGTAGTTATTGCCGAAGCTTCCCTGCAGTTTTTAATAAAGCAAAAGGACACAAATTGTGGGATGTTGAAGGCAATGAGTATATTGACTTTTTCGCTGGAGCTGGTGCTCTAAATTACGGACATAATGACCCAAAAATGAAAGCAAAACTAGTCGATTATATATTAAATGATGGTATCGCCCATTCATTAGATAAAGCAACGGCTGCAAAAGCTGAATTTTTAGAGAAGTTTAATAACACCATTCTTAAACCTCGTAACATGGAATACAAAATTATGTTTCCTGGGCCAACAGGAACAAATACAGTAGAAAGTGCATTAAAGCTTGCTAGAAAAGTAACTGGACGTACAGATGTCATTAGTTTTACAAATGGCTTTCACGGTATGACAATTGGCTCTTTATCCGTTACTGGTAACTCCTTCAAGCGTAAAGGCGCTGGTATTCCATTACAGCATGTCGTGACAATGCCTTATGATAACTTTGTTAACGACGAACTCGACACTCTGGAGTATCTCGAGCGCTTCTTAGAAGACAACGGAAGTGGAGTCGCAATTCCTGCCGCAATAATCCTCGAGACAGTCCAAGGTGAAGGGGGCATTAACGCTGCCCGTTTCGAGTGGCTGCAAAAAATAGAAAGCATTTGCCGTCGCTTTGGTATTTTACTCATAGTTGACGACGTTCAAGCCGGTGTTGGTAGAACAGGTACATTCTTCTCTTTTGAAAAAGCTGGAATTAAACCAGACATTATCTGTTTATCAAAATCCATTGGTGGATACGGTTTACCACTTGCACTCACATTAATTAATCCTAAATATGATATTTGGGAGCCAGGCGAACATAATGGGACATTCCGTGGAAATAATTTAGCATTTGTTACCGCAACTGAAGCATTGACTTATTGGGAAAATGACTCTTTCGAAAAGAGCATACAAGAAAAATCAGAGAAAATTACTGAATTTCTTATTGGTCTTACAAAGAAATACCCACAAATTAAAGGGCGAGTTCGCGGTCGCGGCTTTATGCAAGGAATTGCATCTGATGTGGAAGGTATGGCTTCAGATATTGCCAAAGCTGCTTTTGAACGAGGTCTAATTATGGAAACCGCTGGTCCAGATGATGAGGTATTTAAACTCTTCCCTGCCCTCACGATAGATCATGAAGGCTTAGAAAAAGGTTTTGCGATCATTGAAGACAGCATTCAAAGCTTAGTTAAAGAGAAAGAAGTTGTATCATCATAAAGGAAAAGCCCAATAGAGTCGGTGGATTAAACAACTACTTTAAATAAGAAACACGTAGAGTTTGGTACGTTGCTGAGTCAAATGCAGAAAATTATAGTCTGCCAACACTGGGAAAATCTTTTATTTAGATTTAAATTTTAAATACAAATAACGGAGGAACTGAATATGAAAGTTGTAAAACTAGAAGATGTCATTGGAACAGAAAATGAAGTAAAAAGTGATAACTGGATTAGCCGCAGATTATTATTGAAAAAAGACGGTATGGGATATTCAGTAAATGATACAATCATAAAAGAAGGTACAGAAACACATATTTGGTACCAAAATCATTTAGAGGCAGTCTATTGTATTGAAGGTGAAGGTGAAGTTGAAACTTTAAGTGATAACAAAATTCATAAAATTACACCAAACACTATTTATGCATTAGATAAAAATGATGAGCATTTACTTCGTGCAACTAAAGGCGATATGCGTATGGTTTGTGTATTCAATCCTCCACTTACTGGAAGAGAAACACATGATGAAAACGGTGTATATCCAGTTATTGAGGATTAATAAGAAGTAACTCCAAAACATGAGTCTCAATATAAAATGACACTCCCTAAAAAGCTGTGCCAAGAATTATTCTTTCTGGCACAGCTTTTTAGTATTTTAGATTTTCCGTATTCAAAACCATTTCCATTACCTTATTTACAACTTCTCTATAGTAGCTCTAGTATTGCAACGCGAATCCTCTATTAATAAATTCCCTATGAAATTCATACAAATGATTAAACTTAAACTACATCAAAAACGAATTATTACATTAGTTGATTCCTACCTAATTACGACACGGGAATAAACTTTGATAATATAGAATAAGAAAAGTATTATCTTATGTAAAGGGGACTATAAAATGGATATTATTGCAGCATTTGGTTTTATCCTAATTTTTATAATTGGAATTTTTCTTTTAAATATATTTACTAGTATTTGGGCCTACCGTGATGCAATTAGTAAAGGAAATAGCAAAGAATACGCCATTATCGTTCTAATCGGAACACTATTTTTCCCTGTATTAGGATTAATCGTTTACTTTATCATTCGTAACGATTAATTAATGTAGCAATATTTTTTGGAATTTTATATGATTTGTATCAATTCCGATTGTTTCTAATAGCTCAATAGCTTCATCTAGTGAAGAAGCGGGATATGCTACCTTACAAATATGGTCGGTTTTGGATAGCTTCTCTGCGGTTATTACTTCTTTCGGAAGAAGGTCTTTCATTGAAGTAATAACCTTAATTACCTCCTCGTCCCTCTCAAACGAAATAAGGCCAGTAACATTATTGTATAAAATGATGAGCGGTACATCTGTCAACGGATGGACAAAATGCGCTTTATAAATAACACTTTCCATATCTACAACTCCCCCTCTCTTACTTACCCATATTCTATCATGAAAAATAGTACGAGGCACCTTTAGGGCGTTAAAGGTGCCTGCTACCATTTATTTGTTCATTTTGTCATCGATCTCGGCTAGGTGTTTAGTTGCTTCTCTAGCGGTAATCCTTTCAATTGCATGAGCTATTTTATTCCCTAATACCATAAAGCCAAAGAAAAGAGAGAAAAAGATAATAACAAAAACGACAACAAAACCTTCAAACAAAGTCATGTTTCCCCTCCTTGTTAACTGCTTTATGAAACTATATGAGGTATGGAGGGGTTATATGCTTAGCAAATCTCTAACATGACTTACTAAATTGAACATCTGATGAACATCAAGTGAAACTTCATAAATTGCGCACAGCCGAACAAGTTCGTATCTTATTAACGAATACTTCGGCCACTGACTCACGACTACAAACTTAACTTTGAGCATTTAAAATTTAAACAGATTTCTTTTTGATCTTTTAACGTTAATAACAGGGTGTATCTCTACCATCATATACACTTTTTCATTTATAATATTTTTATTATTATAATGATATTTCGGAATAAAAGGATGTGTTGTTTTGGATTCTATCACACACACTTTATTCGGGTTAGCTATTTACGGTGGTGTCGATAAACGTGAAATGTCTAAACCCATGAAAAGTGCTACGTTTTTTACAGCTATTGTCGGTAGTCATATTCCAGATATAGATGTTATCTCACAGCTATGGGATACGGAGGGACAATATCAAATGTGGCACCGTGGGATCACCCACTCGTTATTTATGGTCCCCGTTTGGGCGGTTATCTTAATTGCTGTTTGTTACCTCATTTGGGGTGTCAAAGACCGCCGCCTTTTTTACCTTGGGTTATTCGCAGTTTTTATCCATAATACTAGTGATATTTTTAACGCATGGGGAACTGGTTATTTTGAGCCCTTCTCATCTGTTAGACTAACATTTGGAACGATTCCAATTGTAGACTTTGTCATCTGGAGTATTCTACTTTTAGGATTTCTATATAAACGATTGAATAAGATGGCAACTCATCGAGTATACCATATCGTTGGCGCCTGTATTGCTCTTCATGTCATCATTCAATCATTTCAAGGGTATGTTCTCTACCAACAATACAGTGAACGATTTGATCAACATACGCTTTCAGCTAGTTTTATTCCTTGGAACTTTTCTGTAATTGGTAAAACTAAGGAAGAAGTTCAAATTATTGAAACGAATTTATTGGGGCGCGAACACGTATCGTATGTACTAGAGTCCTCTCCAGAAGCTGACTTAGAAAAACTTTTTGATGAAGTACCTGAAGCTGAAACATTGTACGAATGGTCGCCGTTTGTTGTTATTGTTGATGATGAGGAACGACTCGGAATATATGATCCACGTTTTTTCCGTAACGGACAGTCGTTCTTATTTGAATACATCGAAAAGTAAAGCTGACTCTAGATATCCAAACACCTTTGTATTTACGATGAACAGAAGATTTTGTGTATCTTCCTATCGTGATACTGGTGAAGAATATGAGTCAGCTTCTTTTCTTTTATCCATAGCGTTTTTCTTGGTAAAAATAATTAGGCGTTAACATTTCATTGTCATATTCTTTATGAAAAACATGAGTCGTTGCTGGCGATACTGGCGGAATTAACCACGTCCAATCACCAGTTAAAGAGCGCCCGCATCGACTCTCTTTATCCTCAAAATGTTGAAATTGCGTTGCTGCCGTATGATGATCAACGATACTAACACCTTTCTCTTTAAATGAATGAAGAACAGCAACATTTAACTCCACTAATGCTTTATCCTTCCATAATGCCGATGCCCGACTCGTACCTAGTCCCATTAATGAGGCGATTTTAGGAAGCATATTATATCGATCTTCATCTGCCAAATTTCTCGCTCCAATTTCAGTCCCCATATACCAACCGTTAAAAGGAGCCGCCGTGTAATGAAGCCCTCCAATTTCAAGCATCATCTCAGAAACAATCGGGACTCCATACCACTTTAATTGTAAATCTGAAAACCCGTGGTGTTCTGGATGGACGATCGGTACTTCTAACACGATCTCTTTCGGGATGTCAAACCATTGGGGTGCTCCCTTTTGCATTTGTATGACGTACGGTAAAATATCAAAATGAGTTCCTTCCCCTTTCCATCCCCTGTCTGTACAATATTTCGTAAACTGGATCGAAGCAGGATCACCAATAATACCGAACTCTGTTTCATAGCCTGCATAACGGATCAGCTGGTAGTTCCATATTCGAACTTGTTCTTCTCCGCGTACGATAGGTTTAAACACAGTGATTGTCGGTAGAATCTTTCCCCCATTTGTTGCATATTCAATATGTCGGTTTAATGCATTCGCTATTTCTTGAGCTGAATCAGCTTTTCTTTCATCTAAAACGTGCAAACTATCCCAAAATAGTCGACCGATACAGCGATTACTATTTCTCCATGCCATCCTTGCTCCATGCTGTAGTTCTTCAGAAGTATGATCATAATGGCCTGTTGTTTCAATTTCTTGCCTAACTTCTTTTAACCTTGCCTCGATCTGGTCCGTACTTTTGCCTAGTTCTCTGTAACAAATGTATATAAACTTTTCAGCTTCTTTCAATAACTCTTGCTTTGTCTGCAACATTGCCCACCTCATTGTCATAAATAACCTTATTTTAGTATGACCTTTGCTAATTATCATTATTATAGCTAACAATTAGATAACGAAATCTATACAAGACGCTATTTCACCAAAACGACATTTTTATAAAACATGATGAGGTTATTATGTCTAAATTTTTATCAGGTCGGTAAAAATAGTTGCTAAATGATAAGGAGGGATTTCCATTTAAACTTAGATTTTTATCCTTTAATATACGTCATGGACTCGGTACAGATCGTCGTGTCGATCTACATAGAATTGCAAAAATTATTAAACAAAGCGACGCTGACATTATCGGACTGAATGAAGTCGATAAAACCTTTTCAAAACGTAGTCATTTTATTGATCAGACTAGTTGGTTAGCAGAACAATTGCAAATGGAATGTGTTTTTGCCCCTGCTATTTCGTTCCAGTCTCGTAAAGTTGAGCGCCGTGAATACGGGAATGCTTTATTTTCAAGATATCCTATTATCCATTCTAACAATCATATTGTTCGCCTTCGTCCACTCCTATGTGAGCCGAGGTCGATCATCGAAGCTACCATTCAAATTAATCAAACACTAGTAAAGGCACTAGTCACTCACTTTAGCCTAAACCCCTTATTACGAAGGAAACAAATGAGAAAAGTGATAGAACTTTCAACGCAAGAACGACCTAACGTATTAATGGGAGATTTTAATTGTAGACCTTATTCTAAAGATTACTACGAGGTAGCAAAACACTATAATAATACGTGTGCTAAGCGTATTCAAAAAGAACTTGGGACCTTTCCTTCAAGAAAACCCAAATATCAATTAGACTATATTTTTGTAAATGAAAAATTTGAGGTGATCTATTCTGACGTTATTTCAACATATAAAGAAGCGTCCGATCATCTACCAATTACTTCACTTGTAAAAATTAAAAGTGATGTACCTACCCCTTCCGAAAAGCTTCCTACTCTTCAATAAATTGAAGTTAGGAAGCTTTTTTGAAGTGATTTTTAATTCAATTAGACAATTAAATTAAACACTTGGACCATACTTCGAATCCAAGCGTTTTGCGTGAGAATTAATCTGTTTTTTTCTGTTTCTTTCACAATATTGTTGTTTTTATAAGAGGATACTTATTGATATAATTACTACTATAGAAAACTTGTTAATGCCCAAGAGGAGGTTCTCAAACATGTTAGATACACCGCTTAAATGGTTTCGAAATATTGGGATTTTAGAAGGCTGGTCATTTATATTACTTTTAGGAATAGCTATGCCATTAAAGTATATTGCAGATATACCACAGTTTGTTACGGTAATCGGTATGGCACACGGTATTTTATTCATGCTTTACCTCGCAATTGCATTATATGTAACCGTTAAATATAAATGGCCATTAACTCGATTTATTGGCGCTACACTTGCAGCAGTCACTCCATTTGGACCATTTATTTATGATGCTCGTATTTTAAAGCCATACAAAACTGAAGTAAAACAAAGTGTTTAATAAAAAAAACGCTAATCACTATATAGGTTCAGGTTCAGTTATTGAACCAGATAGAGAACATTAAATAACACACTGAAGAGAGGTGCCTAATTACATGATAATTAGCACCTCTTTTTTATTGATATACAGCATTTAACCTATATATTTTAAGAAAATATAGTCTTCTCTGTCCGTAAAAAATAGGTAACCTTAACTTTCAACCATTTCATAATTACTATAGTGGTTATGGATCTATAGCTGTGATAACAATTCACTCAGTTCAACCTCACTTAAGTTTCTCCACTCGCCTACCTCTAGTGAACCGAGAGTGATGTTCATAATTCGAATTCTTTGAAGACGTTCTACTTCATACCCAAACACTTTGCACATTCTTCTAATTTGGCGATTAAGTCCTTGTGTAAGAATGATGCTAAATTCATTGTCATCGATCTGAGACACTGCGCATTGTTTTGTTATCGTATTGAGAATTTCAACTCCATTTGACATTCCCTCTATAAAAGTCTCGGTAACTGGTTTGTCTACTCTTACTATATATTCTTTTTCATGGTTATGTTCGGCATGCATTATTTTATTAACAATATCGCCATCATCGGTTAATAGTATTAAACCTTCTGATGCTTTATCTAGTCTTCCCACTGGAAAAATCCTTTGAGGATAGTTGATAAATTCAATAATATTCTTTTTGACTAGTGGTTGTGCCGTACATGTAATTCCAACTGGTTTATTTAATATGATATAAACAGGTTTAAGCTTTTCTTTAATCTTTATTTGCTCTCCATCAACAGAGACAATGTCGATCAGTTCTACCGTATCTCCTTGCTCGCAAACCTTATCATTAATCATAATTCTCTTTGCACCGATTAAGCGGTCTGTTTCTCTTCTAGAACAATAACCCGTTAAACTCATAAATTTATTAATTCTCATGTGGCTTTCCCTTTCTTTTATGCCAACCTCTACTATTTTACTAAATCATATAAGATTATTAGAAAAAAACAATTGATCGCCAAAAATGGCGAGAATTAGTGTCTATATTATACTTTAATCCTCTAAATAAGTTAAACCTTCCTTTGGAATATGAATAAAGAAAAAGCTACGGTATCAATTTTTTGAACACCGTAGCTTCCATTATTATTCTTACTTAGCTCGACATTTTATCTTTGTCCTTGTTATACTCATTTTCCCAGAAATCAGCGTTCTTAATATTTAACTTCACAGGGTCAAACACTGGGTCAATTCCTTGTTTTTTCTGTTCTTCATAATCTTTAAGAACTCTCAATGCAGGCTTTGCCAAGATCAGAATGGCGATTAAGTTTAACCAAACCATTAATCCTAATCCGACATCACCTAACGCCCAAGCTAAATCTGCTTCACGAACTGCGCCGAAAAACACAGCCGCAAGTAGGACAATCTTTAATAAAAACATTCCCACTTTATTAAACTTTCCTCTGATTAAATAAACGATATTCGTTTCTGCCATATAATAGTAAGCCATAATTGTCGTGAATGCGAAGAAGAATAATGCAACTGCAACGAAGCCAGCACCGAAGCCAGGCAGCACAGATTCAATAGCTGCTTGGGTATAACCTGCTCCTGCAGGAACTTCACCAATAAAGTTTACAATGGTGTTTCCAGCCCCATCGACTACATTGTACATTCCTGTAAAAAGGATCATAAATGCGGTTGCCGAACAAACGAGTAATGTATCAATATAAACCGAGAACGCTTGAACTAACCCCTGTTTAGCTGGGTGAGAAACTTCTGCAGCAGCAGCGGCATGTGGCCCAGTTCCTTGACCAGCTTCATTTGAATAGATTCCACGTTTAACGCCCCACGCAATCGCTAAACCAATGATTCCACCAAACGCAGCATCAACACCAAAAGCACTACTAATAATTAATGATATAACAGCTGGAAGCTGAGATGCATTTGCTCCAATAATAACAACTGCTAGTAATAGATAAGCCACTGCCATAAAAGGAACGACGAGCTGTGCTACGTTTGCAATCCTTTTTACTCCACCAAAAATAATGATACCAATAATAACAATTAACACAGAAGCAGTAACATAAGGATTAATAGAAAACGCATTATCTACAGCAATTGCAATCGAATTCGATTGAATACCTGGCATTAACAAACTCATTGCAAGAAGTGTCGCGATTGCAAAAATAACCGCATACCATTTCCAGCCAATCCCTTTTTCAATATAATAAGCTGGCCCCCCGCGATAAAGTCCATTTTGTTTTTCTTTGTAAACTTGAGCTAAAGTTGACTCAATGAATGCACTCGAAGCCCCTATAAAAGCAATCGTCCACATCCAAAACACTGCACCTGGTCCTCCAAAAGCAATAGCAGTAGCAGTTCCTGCAATATTACCTGTTCCGACTCTTCCTGAAAGCGCAATCGACATTGCTTGGAAAGAGGAAACCCCAGCGGATGAACTTTTTCCTCTAAACATTAAAGAAACCATATCTTTAATATGCCTTACTTGTAAAAAACGAGTAAGAATTGAGAAAAGTAAACCCACTCCTAAACAAAAGTAAATCATGACTTCACTCCATAGGACACCATTAAGCCAGTTCACAAAACCTTCCAAATAAACCCCTCCTATTTTCCCCCGTTAAATTATTTGAACTTTTTTTATATTCGAATTATAATTCAAAAAACACTTTATGGCAATATACTAAAACATTAACTTGTTAGTATACTAAAGTAATATTTTAATATACTTTCGGTTATAAAAAAAGCCTTCGCAAACAATTTGAGAAGGCCGTCTAACATGTAAATATAGGATATGGTGTTTACACAGGATGAATTCTTCTTAATCGCTGTACAAATAATAATACCGATCCTAACAATATTAATCCTATTCCAATACCCATGTAGTTATACATTGGGGTTGCTGTATTTGGTAATTTATTTTTCTTGTCTGCGGGAACAATTGTGTCGTTTTCTTTTTCTTTATCTTTACCTTTCTCTTTCTTTTTATCTTTCTTTTGCTTTTCTTCTGGCTTTTTCACTACTGGTTTTTCTTCTTCAGCGGGAGGTTCTTCTTCTACAGGCGGTTCTTCTTCTGCAGGAGGCTCTTCCTCTACAGGTGGCTCTTCTTCTGCTGGAGGTTCTTCCTCTATTGGTGGCTCTTCTAGTATATTATTGATAGTTATAGAGTTCACTGTTTCGAAACCAAAGACATTCTTAACATAAACTGTATAAGTTCCGTTTTCTGTTACCTCAAACTCTCTATCAATAATGACATTTCCTTCTTCTAGAAAATCACTGACTTCTTTTTCGCCTGGGAGCCATTTCATTTCGATGACTTGTCCAGTCGTCGTAACGCTAATACTTACAGGGTCAGTACTTTGTTCCTCATGTGAAACAGTCAATTCTATATTAGATGGTACTAACAATTGTATTAACAATTGATTTGCTAAATTCGCAAGAACTTGGTGTCCTTCTTGATTTGGATGAACGTCATTAGGAAGCAAATAATTTAACTGTTGATCTGTATACGAAACATAAGCATCTGCTAGTAATGATTTAGATCCAATTGCTGTGGGTTTAATGACTTCATTATTTGTCTTACTAATCATTTGTTCAGCAAAGCCATAAAATGTAGGGCCTAACGGATTTTCTAATGGAATTGGATTATATATCGTATAAAGAATAATAGGTGCCTGAGAATGTTGACGAATAGTAGAGATAATCCCTATTAAATTATTACCAAATGACCCAATTGCTGCTGCTACATTTTGTCCAAGTGCTACAGGATCGAATAATGTAGGGTCTTCGATAAGTCCAGCAAAGTTAGCAGCTTGTAGCAAATCATTACTCCCGATGTTTAACGTAATCACATTTGCACTTTGTAATGCCTGAATAACTGATGAATCGGTTTGTAATGATGATAGTAAATCTCCAGAAGTCCATCCTGGAACACCTAGATTTGTAACATCTAATTTTCCCCCACCTATTAAATGAGGAAAGGCCTCACTTACTGGACTCCCTAAACCATACCCATATGTAATCGAATCACCTAGGGCTACTAGAGATGGCTTTGACTGTTCATTTGCAAAGGCAAATGAGGAAAACAACGTACTTACTAGTAACATGACAAGAAATAAGATACTTAACCGCTTCAGCTTCAAAAAATATTCCTCCCATATTCAATTTTTAATAGCTAATCTTTCACATTATAATTCTATTTTTCAGAATTTTCTATAAAGATTTTTGTCAAAAATCGTTGTAATTTGTAAAATTTATATTACTTTTTGATTACAAAAATAGTACTAGATAATTTTTCATCAATTACCTAGCACTATACTTTTCTGGATTACTTATTTTGGTATTGAATTTTCTGCATTGATATAACCAGCTCCGTAAATATATGGACTGTATTGATCTGGATCGTTCCATAAATCTGTCCCTAGCATTAACCTCTCCTTGACTTGGTCAGGAGATAGTGATGAGTCATGCTCTAACATTAAAGCAACAATTCCTGCACAAATCGGTGTTGCCATTGATGTACCAGATAAGCTAATATAGTCTGTTCCTACTCTATTTCCTTTTTGTAGTTTATCGATGTATGATTTTGGTGAACGAAGTGAAATGATATTTACACCTGGAGCTACTATATCAGGTTTTTTCTTATCATATACTGTTGGTCCCCGACTAGAAAAGCTTGCAACATCATCGTCATCTCTTTCTACAGTATCTCTATCATCCAACGCTCCAACAGTGATTACTTTTTGACTAACTCCAGGACTAGCAATCGTTTGTGGGCTTGGGCCACTATTACCAGCAGCAACACAGACGACAATACCCACATCCCACGCCGCGTTTACTATTTTCACCATCGGGTCTTCTGTTTCACTTTCATATCGCAGAGCAGGAGCACCTAAGGACATATTAATAATATCAATCCTGCTATCAATATTACGTTCATTATAATTAATACAGTACTCTACCCCTTGCATTACTGTTTCCAATGAACCAGAACCTAATTTGTTTAATACCTTTACACCAACAAGGTTAGCTTCTCGAGCTGGACCTCTATATCTTCCTGATGAAGCTGCACCATCTCCTAGTGCATCCCCAGCACAATGAGTGCCATGCCCATTATCATCATAAGGTTCATTTCTTTGATTTATAAAATCGGCAAAGTCAACAATCCTACCCGAAAGGTCTTGATGAGGATGAACGCCCGTATCAATGACGGCAATCGTTACCCCTTTTCCAGTAAGCGTTGTTCCATTTCGTTCAATATCTCTGGCATTTGCAGCAGCAACAGCGGTATCTAACAAAGCCTGAACTTCACCGTTTAAATATATTTTCTTTACTCGGTTACAGCTCGTAAGAATTTTTTCTAAAGCAATCGGAGTCAATTCTGCACTACAGCATGAAACTCTGGCAAACTCATTTCGAATTTTACACCGAGAATGGCTATTAAAGACTTGTTCAACTTGCTGACAGCCTTCACGATAGCAACCTTTTTCAAATTCGATAATTACTGAAAACTTTTTTCTCCTTTTTATGACCCCTTCAAAAAACTTATGAAGAAAGCATGGCGTCCATTTAAACGGTTTATATTGATTTAACACTTGTTCACGTAATGGTTTATCTAACTTGTGAGCATGAGCTCTCACCATTTGAACCATAGAGTATCCAAACAATTTCTATCCCTCCTATTAAATGACTTGCAATACTCTATGGGAATTTAAGAGATTTGACGCGGTCATTGTCCACATTGCTATAAAATATGCTTTTATCTAGGATTGCTTTTTGACCATTTGATTAATTTCTGAATTATCTGTTAAAATAGGAAGGATAGAACTTTATTTATTTAATATCACAGGAACATTAGACATGATTCCAAATCGTATTAATTAATAAGTTAAGAATAAAATAGGCGGAGGAGTAGAACCATGAACAAACTTAATGTGCATTCACATCTGTATGATGAGCAAAATGTAAGGGTTATACCGCTAGAAGGAGCCGTTAATTTTCGCGATATGGGGGGATATCCAACTTTTGACGGTCGAAAGGTAAAATGGGGACATTTTTTTCGCTCAGGTGCTTTAAATGATCTGACAGAAAATGATGTAGAATATTTACAGAGGTTAGGTATCAAAAGGATTTGTGATCTACGCCGTAGTATAGAAACGCAAGCTAAACCTAACCCAAGAATCCCTGGTGTTGATTACATTCATTTACCAGTTATTCCTGAAAACAATGAAAAAGAACAGGTGAGACAAATTGGTGAATTATCCCTCCATGGAGATAAAATTATTCTTGGTGAGCCAGGTGAAATGCTTTTACGTTTAAATCGTGTAATTGCTCATCAAACAGAAGCATACACTCAGTTACTTAAAATGTTATTTGAAGAAGAACGTGTTCCACTCATTATTCACTGCGTCGCTGGAAAAGATCGTACAGGTGTTTGTAGTTCCCTAATATTACTAACATTAGGGGTTCCAGAAGAAATTGTTATCAAAGACTTTACTTATACGAACCAGTTTTTTGACCAATTAAAACAAAGATTAGTCACGAAACGCTTTTTAGAAAAAGCACAAGGTGAAAATCCACAATCAATTGATGCTTTAATAGAAGCAAGACCTGACTACTTAAAAGCATTCTTAAAAGAAATAGAAGAACATTATGGTTCCTTTGATGCATATTTATATGAAAACCTTGGGATAAGTAAGAACGATCGAAAAGATATTCAAAAACGTTATACCGTTTAATCTGACAACTATTACTATGTACTATAAGATAGCTTCTTTTCCTTTTGAATTCCGTAAATGAATAGAATGATGCCAATTAAAACTAGAATGGGTTCAATCAAGTCTGCTTCAGGACCGTTTGTTAATCGGTGTAGATTAAATATCCAGTGAAATACAACGATATCAAAACTTGCAAAAAATCCTGAAGCAGCAATAACTTCATGAAAAAAAGAAATAGGAAAGAACTTTCTGCACAGAATAAAAAAGAGGATGGTTGCACCCCCTCCAATTGCTAATACACCAATACGTTCTAACGTGGTTGTAGCCGTCAACTCTAATGCATAGACATGTCTTGTATGAAAAAGCCAATCCGTATATAAAACACCGATAAGAAAACCTAGTATTCTCCTCATAAAGTGAAACTTCTATTAGTGAGGGGTTTCCTCTTCCCCCACTGATGGTTAGTTGAGGCCCACACGATCTGTGTTCATTTAGCTGTTACTGGCAGTTTATCCTCCACTTATCCTTCTTTGATTCCTCGAAGTCTTGAAATGGGCGTATTACTGCCAGTTGCTGCGGGATAACAACTCACACCTTTTATATTGTTATCTAAACTATTCTCTTTTTTTAGATGCTTTATACTAAAATCATAATAGTATCCTATATTAATAGACCCTTTCTCTTATAATAACAAGTCCTCACATACTTTTATTTATTGAATTTACTAAAGAAAGAATGTATGAGAAAAGAAATTCTCCCTAACCTATTGTAAAATGACTGTGAAACCATTCGACTACCAATCATTAAATACTGAAAACATTTTATTGGAGGACCCACTATATTATGAAAGAACAGAGTACTCACAATCACACTTATTTCTACGGTTTCCATTCGAGAAAGTACTATAAAATATTCATAACAAACGATGGGATTTATGGAGCGAAAATTGCGGGTACAATACCTGATGCAATAATGGCTGATATCATGTTACCTCGAAACCCAGCTGGCTTCTTTCTAGAACCTGTGTACAACAAGAAAATCATGAAACGCCATGAAAAAGAAAACGAAATTGATCAATCAGCTATTGAAAACAAACAAATTTTACAGTTGGATAAAAAGAATTTTTTCTGGAAGAAGGAAGATATTACAGTGGTCAGCATTCAACCGAAGATGAGTAGTTTTACGTGGCCAGCAAAGAATTCAGGTACAATAATTTTTCAATTACAAAACAAAAAAAAGAAACCCTTTATTATTTATCCTGAACAAAACTTAACTGACCTTACGGAAAGCTTCGAGAACATTATACAGAATGTAAAAACAAATAAATGAGAAGAATGAAAGATATAAGTAGTACCTGGTACTTTTAGTGAACTAAAGGGACCAGGCACTATTTTTAATTCCTTATTACTCCTTTAATTCATTTAAAGCGTCTTTTACTGCTTTTACCAAGTATGCCAGATCTTCTTCTTCTGTATTTAAAGGAGGGGCAATGGTTAAAACGTTATTATAGCCTGCTACTGTAGCGCCATTTTTCCCAATAATAACTCCTTTTTGTTTACAAGAAGCGATAACTCTATTGATGATACTTACATCAATTGGAGCCTTTGTTTCTTTATCCGCAACGAGTTCAATTCCAATCAGAAGTCCTTTTCCACGAACATCTCCAACATAAGGGTGGTGTTGCAGAAGGTTCGTTAAATCATTTTTCAATCGATCCCCTAACTGCTTAGAACGTTCGAACAAGTTTTCTTTTTCCATAATTTCAAGGTTTTTCAGTGCTAATGCGCAAGCCGCGGGACTTCCACCAAATGTATTAACATGTCTAAAATAGTCGTATTCCTCTGATCCTTTAAATGCTTCGTAGATCTCTCGTTTGACAGCGGTTGCGGACAACGGTAAATAACCACTCGTAATTCCTTTTGCCATCGTGATAATATCCGGTTTCACTCCATAGTTCATAAACCCGAATGGTTCACCTGTACGACCAAACCCGCAAATAACTTCATCAACGATAAGTAATGCGCCATGTTTTTCACATACTTCTTTTACCGCAGCCATATATCCATCAGGTGGAATGAGGACGCCACCTCCTGTAATGATCGGCTCCATAATTACCCCAGCAATCGTCTCACTTAACTCCCACGTCATCGCACGATCAATATCTCTTACAGATTCTAATTCTGATGGGTGACAATCAGGTGCGTCATTGGATCTATAAAGATCTGGTGGAGGGACATGGATGAAGCCAGGTGCTAATGGCTCGTATTTGTACTTTCTTTGCGCCTGCCCAGTTGCAGCAAGAGCTCCCATTGAATTGCCATGATACGCACGATAACGCGAAATGAATTTATAACGATTGGAATCACCTTTTTGTTGATGGTACTGCCTTACAATTTTAAAAGCCGTTTCATTTGCTTCCGAACCACTATTGGAAAAGAAAATAACATACTCATCACCAAGCATTTCATTTAGTTTTTCACCTAATTGAATCGCTGGTAAATGACTTTGCGTTAATGGAAAGTATGCTAATTCTTTTAACTGTTCATATGCAGCTTCAGCTAATTCTGTACGACCATACCCTACATTGACACACCATAGCCCTGACATCGCATCTAAATACCTTTTCCCATCATGGTCTGTTACCCAAGCACCATTGGCTTTTGTGACAACCATTGTTCCATCAGGATTATAGGGCTTCATTGAATGCCAAATATATTTTTCATCTTTTTCAAGTGCTTTACTATTTTTACTTGTTTCTAACATAGCTATTCCTCCTCCCACATTAAAGAAGTGTTCATACATTTCATTTAAAATTGAAATTGCTTATTAAAAATCATATCTTGATGTAATCATTTTTTTACGTGTAAAGAAATTAACTCCATCTTTTCCATTCACATGAAGGTCACCGTAGAAAGAATCTTTCCACCCTGAGAACGGGAAGAAGGCCATTGTTGCTGGGACACCTACATTAATCCCAAGCATTCCCGCATCTGCTTCTTCACGGAATTTACGAACTGCCTTAGCATCCTTCGTGTAAATAGTCGCTCCATTTCCGTAACGAGATTTACGTATATACTCTAACCCTTCATCTAAATCTTTCGCTCTTAACATACTTATAACTGGTGCGAAAATTTCTTCTTTTGCAATTACCATATCAGGTGTCACGTGGTCAAAAATCGTTGGACCTAAGAAATTTCCGTTTTTCATTTCTTCCATTTCTTTTCTTCCGTCACGAATAAGTGCTGCTCCTTCTTCGACACCTTTTGTTATATAGTCAAGAACTTTTGTACGATGTGAGTCACGAATAACTGGTGTTAACAGAACTTCATCATCTAAACCATTTCCGATAATCAACTCATCTGCTCTTGATTTTAATTCTAGAACAAAGTCCTCTCCATCACCGACTACAACAACAGCACTACATGCCATACAGCGTTGGCCTGCACTACCATAAGCCGAAGCTACAATATGTGTAACCGCTTTTTTTACATCTGCGTCTGGCATGACGATGTGATGGTTTTTTGCACCAGACAGTGCTTGAACTCGTTTTCCATTTGCAGCAGCTCGCTCATAAACATATTTAGCCACTGGTTGTGACCCGACGAAAGAAATCGCCTTCACCTCTTCATGATCAAGTAACCCATTTACAACATCATGTGCACCGTGAACAAGATTGAGTACACCATGTGGAGCTCCAGCTTCTGTAAACAATTCAGCGAGTCGAGTCGCTAGCAACGGTGTTCTTTCAG